>JBJKPE010000064.1:0-2915 GCA_046706685.1 Thermodesulfovibrionales bacterium
CGCTCAAGGCAATCGGAAAGAAAGCCGGGATTGAGCTGTCACCTCATACCTTGAGACACTGTTTCGCCACCCACCTTCTTGAAGGCGGGGCCGACCTGAGGTCAGTCCAGAAGATGCTCGGCCATTCGGATATATCCACAACGCAGATTTATACGAAAGTGACAAGCGACAGGATAAAGAAGGTTTTCAAAAAATACCATCCAAGGGCCTGAAATCCAGTGCCAATATAGTGTAAGTGTCTGTAGTGCCAGTAAAGGACAAGGCATCTTTTGCTGACACGAATAACTGACACTGTCCACTGACACTGACACTAATGACGTCTGATGAAAGGTTATAGGTTCTGTGATAGAATTTGATCAGATATAAAAAGACTGGAGCGAGATGTAGCTAGAGGCCGCGACAGACAAAGCTTTATGGGGGATATGTATGTGCGGGATTGACGGTGAAGGTGCAGGCAGGGGAAAGGGAACGAAGACTATACCGATCACCGAGGCGGTCGGTACCGTCCTTGCCCATGACATCACCGAGATAAGAAAGAACGAGTTCAAGGGCCGGGCGTTCAGGAAGGGGCATGTTGTCAGGGAGGAAGACGTCTGTCACCTCCAGAGGCTCGGCAAGGAGCATCTCTTCGTACTGGAAATAGCAGAGGACGAGATGCATGAAGACGAGGCGGCCTTTGCCCTTGCCGAGGCACTCATGGGGGAGGGGGTTGAGATTGGAGGTGAGCCGAGGGAAGGAAAGATAACGCTCCTTGCTGCCCGGGACGGGCTCCTGAGAATAAACAGGGAGGCGCTCCTTGACTTCAACCTTCTCGGTGACGTGATGTGCGCCACGCTCCGCGATGCCACCATCGTAAGGAAGGGACAGGCCGTTGCTGGGACGAGGGCCATTCCGCTTGTTGTAAAGCGGGATATTATTAGTCGGGTGTCCGCGATCGGGAGCAGGGCGGGCAGGGTCATCCGCGTAAAGGAGATGAAGAAGCCGCGGGCGGGGGTCGTGATAACGGGGAATGAAGTCTACTCGGGAAGAATCAAGGATTGTTTTGCACCAGTCATCACTGAGAAGGTAAAATCGTTCGGCGGGGAGATAATAGGCCTGCATTATGCGCCGGATGAAGAGTCAATCATCGAAAAAAGACTCAGGGAATTGATCGATGCAGGGGCGGACCTGCTGATTACGACCGGAGGTATGTCCGTAGACCCCGACGACGTTACGAGATTTGCCATAGGGAGGCTCGGGGCATCGGAAATCACGTATGGCTCGGCGGTCCTTCCGGGGGCGATGGTTCTCGTGGCCTATATAGAAAAGGGGGCAGATCAAAGACACGATTGTGCGTTGCAACCCTCAAGCCCGAATGCTCCGGAATTCCCTGTACCCAAGACTCCTGATTTTCCCTGCAGGATCCCTGTTATCGGCATTCCCGCATGCGGAATGTACAGCAAGATGACGGTCTTCGACCTGATCTTTCCCAGGATACTGGCGGGGGAAGAGATAGGCAGAAGAGAGTTGGCCGAACTGGGACATGGGGGACTTTGTCTGAAATGTGACGTCTGCAGATTCCCGCATTGCCCCTTCGGGAGATACTGAAGGTCGCTGACATAATAGCTTTTTGCTCCCGCTCCCTGAACGGTGCCGGTACTTACTCGGCTCCGTCCATTCCCTGCCGCTGAAATAGGTCGACCCCTGCCGGCTTTTCAACGCCTTCGGATCTCTTTTAATTTCAGGACGTTGCGGCCTTTAAGGTCAACGGGTAATATCGCTTATGCCTTTATAAATTAATACAATCAGTGAAACTCTTTATTTTATATCGAAAATATGTTATTTTTTCTAACTTTAGTTGGATTTAGCCGGAACGCTTTCAAAGTACCAGTTTCCACCTAATTTTGATTACGAGAAAGGAGCCCCAGGCAATGCTGATAATAGGCGAGAAATTAAGCATCATAGCAAAGAGGGTTAGAGAAGCGATGATGAAGAAGGACAAGGGGCCGATCCAGGAGATAGCCACCAGGCAGTGGAAAGAGGGTTCCGGCATAATCGACGCCAACATAGGGCCAGCGGAGGACGGCGGAGAGGACTTGATGCAGTGGATGGTTACGACGATTCAGGAAGTCGTTTCCCTGCCTGTCTGTCTGGATACAACTAACGCAAGCGCGATAGAGGCGGGTTTGAAGGTCCATAACAACGAGTGGGGACGGCCGTTGATAAACTCGACTTCAAACGACCCGGAAAGGTTTCCGATTCTTGAACTGGGAGCAAAATATAACGCGCAGGTCATCGGTCTTACAGTGGGGAAGGGCGGTCTTCCAGCCGATGCCGAGGAAAGGTGCGGAATAGCCGCCGAGATCATGGCGCGGGCGATGGAATACGGTGTTCCACTGGAAGACTTATATCTGGACCCGCTCGTTCTGCAGATAGCAACTACGCAGGACCAGGCAGTGAAGGTCATCGACGCGATAAGGATGTTTCAGGAGATAAACGATCCGCCGATGAAGACTGTTGTCGGCCTGAGCAATATTTCGAATGGCTGTCCCAAGCACGTGAGACCCGTTTTGAATAAATACTACTTTCTGATGCTCATGAACGCGGGCCTGACGGCTGCAATCGCCGACTCGCGTGAGATGGCCGAAGCCATGGATGAGAAGAAGCTGTTCGACGATGTCATGGCCGGAAAAGAGATCTCAGACGCAGCGAAGATGGAAGAGATAAAGAAGACGATAGACGTGATCATGGGCAATACGCTGTACGCTCATTCCTATCTGGAAATGTAAATAAAGCAGTGTCAGTGATTAGTGTCAGTAACTGACTACCTGCTCTAATCACTATCACCGATGCTGATACTGAAATAAGGCGGTGTTGGTGCTTCGTGTCGGCGCCGGCAACTGACACTAATCACTGACACTGACACTTTAAGTGAG
>JBJKPE010000065.1:0-10806 GCA_046706685.1 Thermodesulfovibrionales bacterium
GAAAGGTAAAGTCCCGGACACAGGTCTTTGAACTCCTGGAGTGTATCTCCACCTCCGTAAAGTTTCTTGGCGTGTCCATTCTTGTCGATGGTTTCGTCGAGGGCCTGGGACCCGGCATAGAAGTGAGGAGTGAGCCCCATGACAGCGTTGACGAAAATGGTACTAGAATGCAGTATGGCATCCAGAACCATCTTGTCCCCGAAGGAATCCCTGTCGATATCGAGCAGGTACCCGTAGCTGTTGCCCTGCCTGAAATCCTTCAGTGAGAGGGTGCGGTATTTGCCTTCCACCTTGCCTTCCAGTATGTCCGACTCCACGACATACGGCATCTCGACGATCTTGCCCTCCGACTTGTCCATATCGACCAGTTCTCTCGCCGCTTCGATGTCCTTCTCGGAGACGCCGGCGATGCGAACGCCGTATTTCGCGCAGAGGAAGGTGTTATAGATGACGCCTCCCAGTATCAGCTTGTCGGCTTTCTTGTAAATGGCATAGAGCGGGCCTATCTTCGTATCGTATTTGGCCCCCGCGACAACCGCGGTAAAAGGTCTTTTGGGATTCAGCACATAATCGAGGTTCAGGATTTCCTCCTGCATGAGGAAGCCGGCATAAGAGGGAAGGTACTGGGTTATGTCACAGGTGGAGACGTGCGGCTGCCAGGAACCGAAGGCGTCATTGACGAATATATCGGCAAGTCCCGCCAGTTGGTGCGCAAACTTGTCCCTCGATTCTCCCTCTGCCTCTTCGGCCTGAAACCAGCGGGTGTTCGGGAGATATATCCCACCGATCCGCCTTTCCCGCAGCGCCCTTATCGCATGGTTTATGGAGGTGTCAATGCCGGAGATACCGGTGCCGGGAGCTATGGGGAATTCAGGGATATGGAACTTTATATGGAGTTTCCTCTCCAGGTATTCAACAATCGGTTTCACCGATTCTTCCTCGCGGCAGCGGATCTCCCCGGTCTTCTTGTCCTTCGGCCGGCCGATATGGGTCATGAGAATCGGCCTTCCGCCTCTTTCGACAATGTTGTACAAAGTCCCGAGCGTCCGGTCGATCCTGTAGGGGTCCCTGATCTGCCCGTTTTTGACGACGTTGTGGTCGAACCTCACCAGCACCACCTTGCCGTCAATAGGCGCATTCTGAAGAAGAGGCAGCTTCGGGTCAATATTGCTCATGGTCACCTCCGGTATGGGCCAAGTATCTATCGGCGCGAAAGAGTGGTTTACTCAATAATAGTAGTAGACTTCGGAGATGATTGCAACAGGCGGGCAGGAACTGTCCCGGTGGACACCCGTATACTCGGAGACCTTAACGCTGTCAGTCACTCACCAAAAGGAAGTTAGCCCAGTTTATTCATAAATTACAGACGCACTGGATCCGACAGAGGGCGGGATGGAGGTCCCGAGCGGTTTCTTTTGCCGGTATTCCCGCAGTGTGCATGAAGAATATAAGGAGGCAAAAGCCTCGGAGCGAAGCGAGAATGAGGGAGGGGCCTTCGTCCCGCCTTACGCTCATGAACAATCCGGGTGAGGTCTTTGGATGAAAACACTCTTTTTTATTCGTGTTTATCTGGATTAAATTGCCGTTTAGAGGATGATGCCTAAAAGCTGCAGAGTCACTTTTTGAGGTAGTATGTCCTTTTCCCTTCCTCAAACTTTTCGATAGCGTACCTCAGCATGGTCCTGGGCATATGGGCGGCGTGATTCTCCAGAAATTGCTCCTCCGCCTCCATATCTTTTTTGCCGACTTCCCGCAGCATCCATCCAACAGCCTTATGGATCAGGTCGTGACGGTCATGGACAAGAATCTCCGATATGTCGCGGGTGGGCCCGAAATCGTGCTTCCTGATAAACGCAAAAGTGGACATGATCGCAATCCTTCTTTCCCACAGGACCCTGGAATGCGCGAGCCTGAAAAGTATCGCCCGGTCCCTTCCCAGCAGATAATCACCAAGAATATTTGGCGCCGACAGATCCACGAGGTCCCAGTTATTGATGTATTTGGTGTACTTCAGATAGAAGCCGGCGATTTCTTCCCTTTCCGCCGCGCCCGCTTTTTTATATTTATTCAGAAGAATGAGCAGGGCGACCAGCCTGTGCTCATGTGTCCTGCTCGACAGAAGCTTCCGGATGTCAACTACTGCAAGGCCGGAATATGTCTTTGCGACCGCCCGCAGCTTAGGGACGGTTATCCCGAGAAACAGGTCCCCCTCACCGTACTGCCCTTTCCCTGTCTTGAAAAAGCGGGAAATCACAGCGGCCTTCTGAGGGTCGGCAAGTGTCTGAAGGTCCGATTTTATAAGATCAAGCTTAGACTGCACAGGCCACCGCGCCGCAGGACTGCTTCCGCTGGAATAAATCCGACTCTTCCGGACCCGGGGCCGGACCTCCCAGGCATAAACCGACTTCGGGAATTATGGACTTACCCCTCCCGGTGGTACTCCTGGATCGATTTGATACTGATCTGTTTCTTTCTCATCGATTCGATGGCGTTGACCACTGCCCGGGCTCCTGCCACCGTTGTGGTGTAAGGGACGCCGTACTGCAATGCGCTGCGGCGGATCGAGAAGGAATCCTTCTGGGCCTGGGCTCCGCTCACCGTGTTTATGACGAACGTTATCTCCTTGTTCTTGATCAGATCGACGATGTGAGGCCTTCCTTCGGCGACCTTGTTGATCACCTCGACGGGAAGCCCTTTTTTGTCGAGAAATGCCGCTGTGCCCCTCGTAGCAATGACTGAAAAGCCGGCGGCAAAAAGCCTCCTGACGATCTCGCAGATTCCAAGCTTGTCCTCGTCCCTGATGCTTATGACGATCTTGCCCGAGAGGGGCAGCCTGTTATTGGAGGCGATCTGCGCCTTGGCGTAGGCCCTTCCGAAGTCTTCGTCTATACCCATCACCTCTCCGGTCGATTTCATCTCGGGCCCGAGGATCGTATCGACACCGGGGAATTTATCGAAGGGGAAAACCGCTTCCTTGACCGCCACATGCCTGACCGACTTTTCCCCCGTGATGCCAAGCTCCCTCAGTGTCTTCCCGGACATGACCTTGGCCGCCACCTTGGCCAGCGGCACGCCCGTCGACTTGCTCACGAAAGGGATCGTCCGCGAGGCCCTCGGGTTGACCTCCAGGATATAGATCTCATTTTTCTTCACGGCGAACTGAACATTCATAAGGCCGATTACACCGAGTTCCTTCGCGAGCGCCCTCGTCTGCCTCTTGATCTCCTCGATTATTTCGTTGCTGAGTGAGTAAGGGGGAAGTGAACAGGCGGAGTCGCCGGAATGGATGCCGGCCTCCTCGATATGCTCCATGACCCCTCCGACAACGACGTCCGCCCCATCGGAGACAGCGTCTACGTCGACCTCAATGGCGTCGTTGAGATATTTATCGACGAGGATCGGATGGTCCGGGGACGCCTTTACCGCCCGCTCCATGTAACTGCGGATTGAATCCTCGTCATATACGATCTCCATCGCCCTTCCGCCCAGCACATAAGAGGGCCGCACCATCACGGGGTAGCCTATCTTTTTCGCTGCTGCGACCGCTTCTTCCACCGACATGGCCGTGTCGCTCTCGGGCTGTTTCAGATCGAGCTTTTCCAGAAGTTCCCTGAACCGCTTCCGGTCTTCGGCGCGGTCGATGGAATCCGGGGAGGTGCCGAGGATCTTTATCCCTTCCCTTTCAAGGGGCACGGCAAGTTTCAGCGGGGTCTGGCCGCCGAATTGAACTATAACGCCCTCGGGCTTCTCGGCGTCGATGATGTTAAGGACGTCTTCAATGGTGAGAGGCTCGAAATAGAGCCGGTCCGACGTATCGTAATCCGTGCTCACGGTTTCGGGGTTGCAGTTCACCATAATCGTTTCATACCCCAGTTCACTCAGCGCAAAAACCGCATGGACGCAACAGTAATCGAACTCAATGCCCTGACCTATTCTGTTCGGCCCCGAACCCAGGATCATTATTTTTTTCCTGTCCGTAGGATTCGCCTCGGACTCTTCGCAGCTTGCCGTCCGTCCGGCCTCCATGCCTGAAAGCTTATAGAACGGTCGTTCATAGGTCGAATAGAGATACGGCGTGTATGCCGCAAATTCGGCCGCACAGGTATCCACCATCTTATAAACGGGGCGGATGCCGTATTGACGCCTCACGCTCCGTATTTCCGCTTCGTCCGCCCGCAGCAGTTCTGCGAGTCTGTGATCCGAGAACCCGTATTCCTTGGCCTGCCGAATGATTTCTGTTAATTCAGGGGTGTTCTTAAACTCTGATACCCGGCTCCCGACTTCTGACTTCTTTATCTGTTCTTCCATCTCCAGGATCTGCTTTAAATTATTCAGAAACCATGGGTCGATATTCGTATACTCATAGATCTCCTTAATGGTCATCCCTGAGCGCATCGCCTGGGCGATGTACCACAACCGTTCAACACCGGGGATCTTCAGCCTTGCTACGATTCTGTCCGGTGATGCGTCCCTTATTTCTTCCAGCCCGTAACTTCCGCTCTCCAGACTTCTCAGGGATTTCTGCAGAGATTCCTTGAAAGTCCTGCCTATGGACATCACCTCACCCACGGACTTCATCTGGGTGGTGAGTACGGGATCCGCCTCCGGGAACTTTTCGAAGGCAAACCTCGGGAACTTGGTCACCACATAGTCTATCGCGGGTTCGAAGGACGCCGGTGTCTCCCTCGTGATATCGTTTCTGATTTCATCGAGGGTAAGTCCTACCGCAAGCTTGGCCGCGATCTTGGCTATGGGGAAACCCGTCGCCTTTGACGCCAGGGCGGAACTCCGGGACACCCTCGGATTCATCTCGATCACCGCCATCCTGCCGTCATGCTGGTTAAGGGCAAACTGGATGTTCGAACCGCCAGTGTCGACGCCTATCTCCCGTATAATCGCTATCGAGGCGTCCCTCATCCTCTGGTATTCCTTATCGGTAAGGGTCTGCGCCGGGGCGACCGTGATCGAATCGCCGGTGTGCACTCCCATGGGATCGAAATTTTCTATTGAGCAGACTATGACTACGTTGTCGTTTCTGTCACGCATCACCTCGAGCTCGTATTCCTTCCATCCGATGGCGGACTCTTCGATAAGCACCTGATTGACCGGACTCAACTTCAGACCCTTGTCGAGGAGTTCAAGGAATTCCTCCTGGTTGTATGCTATACCTCCCCCGGTGCCCCCCAGGGTAAATGCAGGCCTCAGAATGACGGGGTACCCGATATCACCTATCGCCTCCATCCCTTCCTTGACGCTTATGACCGCAGCGCTCTTCGGCACCTCCAGTCCTATCTTGGCCATGGCCTCCTTGAAAAGCTCGCGGTCTTCAGCCTTTTTTATCGCGTGGAGTCTCGCACCGATCAGCTCGACATCGTATTTTTCGAGGATCCCCTTCTCGGAAAGCTCCACAGCTATATTAAGAGCGGTCTGCCCGCCCATCGTGGGAAGAATAGCGTCGGGCTTCTCCTTATCAATGATAAGCTCCAGCACATCGGCGGTCAGCGGTTCTATATATGTGACGTCAGCCATCTCCGGGTCCGTCATGATTGTGGCGGGATTGGAATTCACGAGGATGACCCTGTAGCCCTCATCCCGCAGCGCCTTGCACGCCTGGGCGCCCGAATAGTCGAATTCGCATGCCTGCCCTATGACGATCGGCCCCGAACCGATGATAAGTATGTTCTTTATATCTTCTCTCTTAGGCAAATTCACCTCTCATCAATTAGATATTTACCCCGTAATTGCATTTATTCCCCGGGGCAATTAAACAGGCCCGCTAATATGATTATCCCTGACATCCAGGCTTGTCGGCTCAGGGCTCAAGAAATTCCTTTATCTCTTCATGCGCAGAGAGGGCATCCTGCATCTTTTCGGAAGTATAGATGAGCCTGTCGGACCCGTCGGTCAATTTCAGCTTCAGCAGATATGAAACCTGCTCCTCCCCGAAACCAGGAATCGCAAAGCCGTGTTGAAGCGATATCTTCTCTACAAACGCCACCCCGTCGGGATTTTTTATCTCCGTTTTTTTTGTCTCTATCATTACCCTGCTGACGGCGTTCAGAGGTATAACGTCCTTCTGCTTCTTCATCAGCCCGGTTGCCGAGATCGTCAAAACCTTCTTCTCCCTGTTGAATACCACCTCCAGATATCTCCCCTTGAATACGAACTTCCTGAAAAAAGGGAATCCCCCCACAAAAAGCAGGATAAAGGACGAGTAAGAGATAAAAGACCTCCCGTAGTTGGCGACAAGCACCGTATAGACAAGCCCCGCGACAGCCATCGAAGCGAGAACGGAAGCAAACTCCCTGTTGTAGATCCCGCTGTGCAGAACGCTCTCAGTATCTGCCGAAAAGCTGCTTGTCCTGAAAACCAGTGTTTTCCCCGTCTTCTGAACACTATAACCACTGTTTCCCTCGTCCCTCATGCCTTCCTGGTTTCAATCAGATATCTGAACTTTCTGAAAAGATGCGCTGAATCGTTCGGCCCAGGCCCGGCTTCAGGGTGATGCTGGACCGAAAAAACCGGGAGATCCACATGGCTCATGCCCTCTTCAGTCCCGTCATACAGGTTTCTGTGAGTCAGCCTGACCTGTCCGTGGAGGCTGTTGATATCAACACAGTAATTGTGGTTCTGCGATGTTATCTCGACCCTGCAGGCGGCCAGATCTTCGACAGGATGGTTGCCGCCGTGATGGCCGAATTTCAGTTTGTACGTCCTGCCGCCCATTGCCAGGCCGAGTATCTGGTGGCCGAGACAGATTCCGAAGATAGGTTTTTTCCCCAGAAGCTTCTTCGTCGTTTCTATTGCATAAGTAACTGTCTCGGGGTCCCCCGGACCGTTGCTGAGGATGATCCCGTCGGGATTCATTTCGAGGACCTCCTCCGCAGGAGTCCGCGACGGCACAACAGTGACACCGAAGCCGGCCCCGACAAGGTTTCTGAGGATGTTGAACTTGACTCCGAAGTCGTAGACTACCACAGACCGTGAGACGTGAGACGTGAGACGTGAAGAGCCCTTGTTTATGCCTGCTTCCGCGCTTCTGACTTCAGACTTCAGACTTCTGACTTCCGGCGTGCACCACTTCCAGCAGCCCTCCTCCCAGGTATAACCCTCCGGCGTAGTGACATCCTTTACAAGATCAAAGGCGGAAATTCCCGGATGGGCATTGACCTTACGGAGCAGGCTCGACGGATCGGAATCGACGGTAGATATAATACCCATCTGCGCACCGTGGTCCCGCAGGTGCCTCGTCAGTGCCCTCGTATCGATTCCCTGTATACCGACAACGCCGAACTTCTTCATATATCCGGGGAGACTCTCTGCAGAACGCCAGTTGCTCGGGAAATCGCAGGCCTCTTTCACGATAAAGCCTTCGGCCTTGATCCCGCCCGCAGATTCTATGTCCTCTCCGTTAACGCCGTAATTGCCGATTTCAGTATATGTCATAGTCACAATCTGGCCCTTGTAGGAAGAGTCGGTCAGGATCTCCTGATATCCTGTCATGGAGGTATTGAAGACCACCTCGCCGACCGCCTCGCCCTCAGCCCCGAAGCCTTTGCCTTCAAATACCGTCCCGTCCGAAAGAACCAGAAAAGCTCTCACTTCCATCTGTGTATCCTTCCATTTGAAATAGTGACCACCGGCCGCGCACGCAGGAGCCAGGAATCAAAAGGAGAATTCTTCCCCTTCGAAATAAACCTCGCGGCATCAACAGTATATTCCGTCTTTGTATCTATTATCGTAACATCAGCGTCAGAACCCGGCTTAAGTGTCCCCTTGGACAGACCGGTTATCGCCGCGGGATTAAGCGCCATTTTTTCCACAAGTTTTGCGATGGTGAGCACCCCTTCGTCGACCAGTCTCATGCTCAGACCTACCGAAGTCTCGAACCCCGAAATACCGGAGGGAGCGAAGTCGAACTCCCGCTCTTTTTCGTCCGCATGATGGGGCGCGTGATCGGTCGCAATCGCATCTATCGTCCCGTCCATGAGGCCCTCCCGTATGGCCTCCACGTCTCTTTTTGTCCTCAGCGGCGGATTCACCTTGGCATTGGTATTATAATCGCCAGCCGCGTCCTCGGTTATGCTGAAGTAGTGCGGGCACGTTTCGGCAGTGATGTCCGCGATCCCGCGTTTTTTTGCGCTCCTTATCGCTTCGATCGAACCGGAGGTCGAGACATGCGCTATGTGAAGCCGCCCCCCCGTCAGTTCCGCCAGCGCGATATCCCTTGCAACCATAACCTCTTCCGCCTGGGCGGGTATGCCCTTCAGACCGAGAGAGGCTGACAGGAGTCCTTCGTTCATCACCCCTCCGGCGGAAAGGGAAAGGTCTTCACAGTGTGATATGACAGGCACACCCAGTATTTTCGAATATTCCAGCGCCCTTCTCATCATAAGGCTTTCCGTTACCGGCCTTCCGTCGTCCGAAAAGGCCACACATCCTGCCTCGTACATCATTGTGAACTCGGCCAGTTCCTCGCCTTTCTGTCCCTTGGTGATCGCGCCGACAGGAAAGACCGAACAGGCACCCTCCTGCACTGCCCGTTTCCTTATGAATTCCGTAACACTCGAGTTGTCGTTCACGGGATTTGTGTTCGGCATACAGCAGACCGAGGTGATCCCGCCCCGCACCGCGGCCGCCGTCCCCGTCTTTATTGTCTCCTTATATTCGAAGCCGGGCTCTCTCAGATGGACATGCATATCCACGAGGCCCGGTAAAACGAGAAGCCCCTCCGCGTTGATAGTATCCCCGGTCCCGCGACCTTCCCCCGCCATTTTCCCATCCCTGCTCCTACCGCGCTTCCGGACCTCCTTTATCTTTCCGTCTTCTATCAGGATGTCGTATACCCCATCGATGTCCTGCGAAGGGTCAACTACGCGGCCGTTGGCTATCAGGACCCTCACCCTTTCACCCCCGAAAGCAGGTAGAGGACCGCCATCCTGACGGCCAGACCGTTGGTGACCTGCTCAAGTATGGCCGATCTCTCTCCGTCGGCGACGTCGGAGGCGATCTCGACTCCCCTGTTCATGGGACCGGGATGCATGACGATGGCGTTCTTCTTCGCCCGTGTTAGCCGCCGGGCCGTGAGCCCCCAGTTGTTAAAGTACTCTTCCTTTGTAGGGAAAAAGCCTTTCCCCTGCCTCTCCAGCTGGATCCTCAACATCATGATGATGTCCGCACCCTCCATCCCCGCATCCATATCACTGAAGATCCTGACCCCGAAATCTTCCATATAGGGCGGCACCAGTGCAGGAGGCCCGATAAGCCTCACCCCGGCCCCGAGTTTGCGCAACGCGTAAATATTTGATTTGGCCACCCTGCTGTGCAGAATGTCCCCCACTATCGCCACCTCGAGACCCTCGATGTTCCCTCTCTTCTCCCTCATTGTAAGAAGATCCAGCAATGCCTGGGTCGGGTGCTCGTCAGTCCCGTCACCGGCGTTGATCACAGACGCCTCCAGGTGGCGTGCAAGAAAATGGGGAGCACCGGAGCACGGATGTCTTACAATAATAAGATCGGCCCCGAGGGCTTGTATGGTCTGGGCAGTGTCCCGCAGAGTTTCACCCTTGACTACACTGCTTGTGGAAACGGAAAAATTCACTACATCCGTACTCAGCCTCTTGGCGGCGAGTTCGAAAGAGGTCCTGGTCCTGGTGGACGGCTCGTAGAAGAGGTTTACCGCTGTTTTGCCGCGCAATGCCGGGACCTTCTTGATGTCCCTTCGCAGGACGTCCTTGAACCCGGCGGCGGTTTCGAGAATGAGCTCGATGTCCTCTGCATCAAGCCCCTTGATGCCCGTCAGGTCCTTTGACTTCAGGCTCATTCGAGGACCACCATGTCCTCACACCCCTCTTCCTCAAAATGTACTTTTACCGTCTCGCTGAACGACGTCGGGATGTTTTTTCCGACGAAATCGGCCTTTATAGGCAGTTCCCTGTGCCCCCTGTCAACGAGCACGGCCAGTTGTATGGCAGCAGGTCTTCCATAGTCCATAATGGCATCCATCGCCGCACGGATCGATCTGCCCGTGAAAAGGACGTCGTCCACAAGTACAACTTTCTTGTTGTCTACGGCGCAGTGCAGTTCGGTTCTCCTCACAACAGGCTGCTGCTTTCTCACGTTTATGTCGTCCCGGTAAAGGGCGATGTCCAGCGTCCCCACCGGCACGCTTTTTCTTTCTATCTCTTTGAGCTTGGCAGAAAGCCTCCTTGCCAGGTGCACTCCTCCGCGCTGGATACCCACGAGACAGAGAGACCTGGTCCCCTTATTTTTCTCAATGATCTCATGGGTCATTCTAGTGATCGCCCTGTCGATATCTTTCTTGTCCAGCAGTTTCTTAGGCACGGGCAGGCTCACCTCGGGGAGGATCGGAGGCAGGATGTGAAACCCTGACCGAATCGTCGGCCGACACGACCACCCGAGCCGTGCTGCAAGTACCTTCCGGGGGATAAATGAAAACGAAGAAACTTGTCCTGCAACGGAACTGAAGGTTTGATGAAGGTGCGTTATTCAGATGGCAACTCACGCCGACTCCTTTACCTTTTTAACCTCACCGGGTTATTCTTAAAGGCGGCATTATTAAAGCATAAACCCCGGGTGAGTGTCAAACACCCTGCCGCAAAGCAACGGGGATCGGGCAAACCTGTTCTGTTACGCCGGAAACAGTTATTTATTCCTCCCGCTGCACTTGCTGGACGCGGCTGATTACCGGCCCGGGCGGCGGCGAAGCGGGGACACGGCGTCTGTCGCCGGGTCCGTCTGCTTCCTGGCGCCGGGTGACACTTTTTGACATCGCACGCGATCGTA
>JBJKPE010000066.1:0-35115 GCA_046706685.1 Thermodesulfovibrionales bacterium
AATCGGCGGAGAACCCGCCCGTACCCAACAGTATCTCGGGCTTTCCGTCACCGTCTATGTCGCCCGCAGCGGCTGCCGAAAAGGCGCCCGCTTGCACGCCTTCAAAATAATGAGGCACCAGGGTCCATCCCCGGGCAGCATCCGGCGTCCTCTCGTACAGACGGAGGGCGCCGTCCTTGCTGCCTGCAATCATTTCCTGGCGGCCGTCGCCGTACATGTCATAAAAAAAAGGTCTGATGAAAGGAAGGGCGCTTATTCCACAGCTGTTAAAGGTGATCCCCGTATCTTCTTTGCACCGAATGACAGTGTTATATTCGGCAGAGGGAGGTTTGACAGGTCCGACGGCCGGAGGCAGGGGGACCGTCTCCGTTACCGGCGGTACAGCCTTTTTTGTGGTGGAGCAGGAAATAAAAAGCGGCAGGATAAGAGCAACGGCCGCTGCATTCAGGAGAACCCTTTTCACTACTATATTATATCCTAATTGCAACCAGCCGGGCGCTGTTAAAATGGCGGCGGCGGATTTGCTGCGCAGTCGGTTGGATTCTGCGGGAAGAGAGCGGGTATGCAGGGTTTATTATGCCCACCCGCTCTCTTCCCATTGTGCAAAAAGGGAATTACTTTATGATAATCCGGAAATGTACCCTTCTGTTCATCCTGGCAGCCGCGGAATTCTTGTCCTTCGGGTTCTTCTCCTGGACTTCGGGTCTGGTTTTTCCGTAACCGATAATTTTCAGCCTTTCGGCGGGGATGCCGTGGCGTACGAGATATTTCTCTACTTTTTTCGCCCTTCGGATGCTGAGACCCATGTTATATTTGGCAGATCCGATCATAGACGTATGCCCCTCAACGATAACATCGACATCAGGGTATTCTTTCATAATCTGAATATTCCTGCCGAGGATCTCCCTGGCGGCCCGTGTGAGGTCGGCCTTGTCGAACTTGAAATGCACGTCCTCAAGGACTATCTTCTGTGGCGCCGGTGTCGGTGTTGCTTCAGGAGTCGGGAGCGGCGTCGGGATTGGGGTCGGAGCCGGAGTCGGCACAGGAGTCGGGACAGGGGTTGGAAGCGGAGTCGGCTCAGGAGTCGGGGCCGGACTGGGCGTTTTTTTGCCGAACGCAAAGGTGATACCGGCTGTGGCGATGACGTTATTCTGATGAGTTATCATGTCCCTGACATCGGCCCTGAACGCCATGCCGGACAATAAATAATATTTGAATCCGAGGCCTACGTCGCCCAGAAGCGAACTATAATGATCTCCGTCTGAGGGATGTACATTGGCGGTCCCGATTCCACCGACGATAAAAGGCGTAAAAGACTTTTCCGGTGTGAAATGATAGAGAAGGTCGGTATGGAACATTGATGCCGAGGAGACAAAATAATCATAGGAACCTTCAAACTCCCATTTGTCTGTAATGTTATATCCAGCACGCAGGCCATAAACGTCTTTGTGGCAGAGGTCAGGCGATGTGGCCCCCGTGCAATATCCCATGAAAGGTGTAATTTCGACATTACCTTTCTCGAAAGCCGCCCGTGAAATATCGGGGAGAAGCAGCAGGAGTGAAAAAAAGACAAGCAAAGAAACCTTTTTCATTTTCCCTCCGGGAAAAATTTCCCAATATGATATATGCAAAAAAATGTCCTGTCAAGGACAGCCGCCTGGTCGTTCCCCGAAAAAAATGTTCGGTGCGGCGGAGTCTCTGAGGGAAAGGGGGGAGGTCTTACGGAGGTTTGATGTCCGTAAGCAACCTGTTGAAACCCCCAGCGAACAGCTGCTCCTTCAAGTTCCGGACATGAGCTGATGTGGTGTTTCCGCGGTTTTTTACGCAAATGCAGGAACAACCGAAGTCCTGCGAAAGGTCGTAAATAAACCGTCAATGCGGCTTGTCCGCAATTTTTCTGAAAGATTCCCCGTGAGGGCCGGGGGCAGGCAGGCTGGAATGACAATCATAAGGAAAGAGATTTGAGAGGAACACTGCACCAATGATGCTTCACATTATCTTCATTATGGTTGTTTACTTTATTACAGTAAAGGAAGAAAATAGATCAGGTTCATTAATCGGGGGCTCATTATGAAACTGAAAGAGGCCGCGCAATACATGGAGAAAAAGCCGCTCCTGTTCATCTGGATGACCGCCTTTTCCCTCGATCTGGTTATAGGCCTGCTCGATTACGAAACCGGGTACGAAATCGGTCTTTCTGTCTTTTATCTGGGGCCGATTTTGCTGTGTGTCTGGTTCATCAGCCGCAGGGCGGGGGTATTGATGTCTCTTTGCAGTGCTGTAACGATGGGGGTAACGATGTACCTGACCGGCTATGTTGCTGGGGTTGGTCATCCTCGGGGATATATTACAGATTTATGGACGTTGTTCCTTCGCCTCTCTTTTTATCTCATCGTCGTTTTCCTGGTGTCCAGCCTCAAGCAGAGCTTCGACGAGCAGGGGAAACTCGTGCTGGAACTCAAGAAAGCTCTTGATGAAATAAAGACACTGAGCGGTTTTCTGCCAATCTGTGCCTCCTGCAAGAAGATAAGGGATGACAAGGGATACTGGAACGAGGTGGAGAAGTACGTCACCGATCATTCCGACGCGCAATTCAGTCACGGACTTTGTCCCGAGTGCGCCGAGAAACTCTATCCCGAGTATTTCAAAAAGAAGATGCAGGCATGAGGTCACCCGGCAGTCAGAGTGAGCGACCATCCATGGAAAAGCTCATAGAGACCGAAGACATCGGCATCGAGATCCTCCATCCCGGCGGCATGGAAATTACAAGGGAACTGGCGGAGCACTGCGGCATAAGGAAGGGTTCGAGGGTGCTGGATGTGGCTTCCGGTACAGGGGAGAGCGCCTGCCGCGTTGCGGAGATGTACGGCTGTTATGTCACAGGCGTCGATGTCTCTGACTATATGGTCGAAAGGGCCGGAAGAAAGGCGCGGGAGAGGGGCCTGGGGATCGAGTTCAGAAAGGGGGACGCCCATCATCTTCCTTTTGCCGACGATGCCTTCGATGCGGTGATCTCGGAATGTACGATCTGCCTCCTTGACAAGGAGAAGGCGGTCGGGGAAATGGTGAGGGTTGCAAAGCGGGGAGGGTGCGTCGGGATGCACGACGTCTGCTGGAAGCAGGGCGCACCCGATTATTTGAGGCGCCGGCTTGCGGAGATCGAGAATGAGAGGCCGGAGACGATTGAAGGGTGGAAAGCCCTTTTCGAGCGGGCGGGGCTGCTTGACGTTGCAGCCGAGGACAGATCGTTTCTCCTCCACGAATGGACGCGCCAGATGAAGCGGGGGCTGGGGCTGCGGGGGCAGTTCAGGATCTTCCTGAAGGTGGCAAGCAGATGGGGATTAGCCGGACTGAAGACGGTGTGGGAGTCGGAGAAGATCTTCGAAAGCGGTCATCTGGGCTACTGCCTTGTTGTGGGCAAAAAGCGGTGAAGGCACTTAACCAGGAGGGTTGCAGGGCCTTTGACTGGGCGGCGTGTCGTACCGGCAGACGTTAAGCATCTTTTCACTCATCTGTCCAGAATCTCCCTCACCTTTCTCAAGAGGTCTTTCGGCTGGACTGGTTTATGAATAAAGTCAAAGCCGGATTCCGCCAGTTCCCTGGTCTGGATGATGTCCATCGTATATCCACTCGCAAACAGTATCTTTATTCCAGGTCTCATCTTTCTGATCACCTCGCTGACCTCTTTCCCGTTTTTCTTAGGCATGATCATGTCGAGCACTACGAGCTGAATCCCGTCGATGTTTTTCATGAATTCCGTGATAGCGTCTTCTCCGTCTTCTGCGATGATTACGTTGTAGCCGGACGACTCAAGGACTATACTCGTCAATTTCCTCAGGGAAGGGTCGTCCTCGGCCACAAGTATCGTCTCATTTCCACCTTTGACAGAGACAGGGGCGTCCGTCTTGTTCTTCAGAGATGGAGGGGGGGCGATGAGAGGCAGGTAAATCTTGAATAAGGTGCCTCGCGCCGGTTCGCTGTAAACCTTGATGTATCCGCTATGCTGCTTTATTATTCCGTAGGAGATTGCAAGGCCGAGCCCTGTACCTTCTCCTATACCTTTTGTTGTAAAGAAAGGCTCGAATATCTTCTTCTGAGTTTCCGTGTCCATCCCCTCTCCTGTATCCGAAACCGTGATAAGTGCGTACCTTCCAGGCTTCCCGTATCCGTAAACTGCAATATATTCATCATCTACTTCCTCGAATCCCGTGGCTATGGTCAGACGTCCCCCCTTCGGCATCGCGTCCCTGGCATTAGCCGCAAGGTTCATCAGCACCTGTTCTATCTGCCCGGCGTCCGCCATTACGAACAGGCGCCTGTTTGAAAGATCCAGTTTGAAATCGACATCCTCGCCGATAATGCGGGCAAGCAGTGCCTGAATGTCGGTTATAAGTTCATTGACATTAGACGGCTTCATGGCAACAACCTGTTTTCTGCTGAAGGCAAGCAGTCTTCTTGTGAGAGCCGCAGCCCTCTCTGCGGCGGAGAGTACTTCATTCATATGGCCCCTGGAAGGGCTGTCGGCCTCCAGCTTGTCCAGCACAATTTTCCCATATCCTATGATCACATTGAGTATATTGTTGAAATCGTGGGCAATCCCCCCTGCCAGCGTGCCGACAGCCTCCATCTTCTGGGCGTGGCGGAGCTGTACTTCAAGATGTTTGCGCTCGGTGATATCGGTGACCATTCCCCTGATGGCGCCGTCCTCAAAAGCGGCACTTATGGCGATGGTTTTCAGTTTCCCCGATTTTGTGGGAACTTCGAGTTCGTAGTTGGGGACTTTCCCCTCTTGCCTGAGGACATTCAGGAATGCCTCCCGGTCCCCCGGACTTTTGTACCTCATCTCGACGGGCAGCCCCATCATTTCATCCGCGTTTTCGCATTCAAACATCCTGGCCAGCGCATCGTTTACATAAAGGAACTTCCCTTCAGGGGTCGACTTGTATACGCCCACGAGCGCGTTGTCTACCAGCTGCCTGTATTGACGCTCCGAGGCCCTGAGCGCCTCCTCGGTCCGCTTGCGTTCGGTAATGTTGTCAAACACCGCGACAAAATATTCTTTCTCGGTACTGTAGGCGGCAATCGAAAACCAGATGTCCAGGGACGCAATAAACATCTCGAACCGTTCCGGTCTGCCGGTCAGTGCGACCCTGCTGTAAATGCTGAGCAGCTCAGGGTTCGACTCCCGAATTCCGGGGATGACTTCGCTGACTTTTTTGCCGACCACATTCTTCAGTCCGGTCAATTCTTCGAATGCCTTATTGGTGTGGATATAGACGAAGTCTTGCGGCGTGTTTCTAATATAAAGCATCCTGCAGTAAGCATAACCTTCAAGCATATTGTCGAACAGATGGCGGTATCGAAATTCGCTTTTTCGCAGGGCGGCTTCGGCGTTCGCCCTCTGAAAGGCGGTGCCGAGCTGCAACGCCACACTCTCCAGTTGCTCTACCATCTTGAGCGGGACCATGTTCTCCCGGTGGTCCGCCACATGGATGAGCCCGAGAATGCGTCCGCCGCTGCGAAAAGGTACCAGCGCCACAGATTCGTATCCCTCCCTGTTGCACATGTTTCTGGTTTTCCCCTTTTCTTTTTCCGAAACTGTGGCGAGAAAACGTGTAGTGCCGTTCATATAGAAAGAACCGCCCTGTGTATAAAAAGGCAGACGCGGGTTTGTCGTTCCATTGATCACGTTAATACACATGCATTGGTCGGAGTGCACCGAAAGAGGACTCTCCATCTCAACGAATTTTGTACTGAAGCCGCTATATGCGTGGTAGGGTATGTTCCCCTCTTCATCCAACACGCGGATCGCCACGGAATCGCATCCCGTATAGTCTTTGATCTCGGAAGAAAGTTCTTCAAGGAGCGGCTTGATATCGGTATATTTATGCACCGTTTTCAGGAAGCGCAGGGACGCCTGCTGCGCCTTGTCGGAGTTCTTGTGCTCCTGAAGCAGATTCCATTCCCGCAATGCACGATTCACGGCCCGCGGCATGGACGCGAAGGCCTCGGGCGACTTGACCACGTAATCCAGCGCGCCTGATTTTATTGCCTCCACGGCCATCTGCTCGTTACCATAGGCGGTCATGATTATAGTGGGAAAGTCCACTTTCTCCGGAGGAGAGGTGAGAACCTCAGTGGCCCGGCCATCGGGAAGGTTAAGGTCCATCAGGGCTATATCAGGAGCGAACTCTGCTGCCAGCCGTCGGTATTCCTTCAGCGTTCCCGCCACCCGTATGTCTGCGGACCTCCCTGCCGCCCTAAAGGCCCGGGAGATTGCCTCTGCATGCGCCGCTTCATCCTCCACAATCAGAATCTTCAGATGCTCTGCCGCCATACTATGCTCCTTTACTCATTAGTGAACGGCCGCCGGTTCCAGGCCAGCCAGTAATAGCCGAGTGTTTCCATCAATTCGACAAAATGAGAGTACTCTACCGGCTTGACGAGATAGCTGTTGGCATGGTTGTCATAGGCCCTGGCCATGTCTGCTTCGGCCGCGGATGTGGTCAATACGACCACAGGGATGCGGAGCAGGTCGGGATCGGACTTGATGGTCTTCAGCACTTCCAGGCCGTCCACCTTCGGCAGCCGCAGGTCGAGCAGTATAATGCCAGGCAGCGGCGCCCGGGCCGGATCGCTGAAGCCGTTGCGACGGTACAGATAATCCAGGGCGGCCTGGCCGTCTGCGACGTGCTCCAGCCTGTTGGCAATCCGGCCGCCTTCCAGATTTCTCCTCACGATCTCGGCATGGGCCGGGTCGTCCTCCACCAGCAAGATGACAATCGGTTCTCCTTTCATACTCCTTCTCCTTTGTCTTTTTTATCGACAGCACCGGGCAGGGTGAACCGGAAACACGTCCCTTTTCCTGGTCCTTCCGATTCCAGCCTGATTTTTCCCCTGTACATCTCCACGATCCTCTTCACAAGCGCAAGGCCAAGCCCCGTGCCTTCGCTCTTCGGATCGAGTTTGTCGAACAGTCCGAATATCTTTTCCCTGTAACGTGGATCGATTCCCATACCGTTGTCCCGCACAAAAAAAACCGCGCCCGGCCCATAGTGTTCCACCCCGATCTCGATGCGAGGCAGCGCCTGATCGCCCATGAACTTAACGGCGTTCTCGACCAGGTTCTGCCAGATTTCAACAAGGCGCGGGCGATCACCGTAGAGCGTGATTTTTTCATCACTGACTCTCACTTCTACTTTGTGTTCGGCAATATTGCCGGCCACGGCGTTGAGCGCCTCCTCCACCAGTTCGGCAAAGGAAACCTGAACGGGAGGATTGACCATACGGCCGACGCGGGACATCTCCAGCAGTTCGTCGAGAAGTACGCCCATCTTTTCAGCTGCGGTACGCATGTAACCCATGTCCTTTCCTACCTTTTCGGCATCGTCTGCGGTCAGGTCTTCCCGGAGATAGCCAAGAAAGGTCTTAACGGTCACCAGAGGGCTTTTGAGGTCGTGAGAGATCGTGTAAATAAAGCGCTCCAGTTCGGCGTTCTTCTCCTCAATCTCCATTTCCTTCTTCTTACGCTCGGTGATATCGGCGGAGAGGATGAGAATTCCTTCCGGAACCGGCTGAATGCTCAGTTCGAACCAGCTTCCGGTGCCGTCGGGATATATGAACTCATTTTCAATAGTATGAGAAGTACGCTTTTCCATACAACTCCTCATGACAGCGAACACCTCCGTGTTTTCAATACCCGGATATACCTCCATTATGGTACGGCCCAGCAACTCTTCCTTAGTCTGGCGACCGTGCCCGGCCGCGGAATCGTTGACATAAAGATAGCGCCAGTCGAACCCTATAATCTGAAGGCCTTCCATCATATTGTCGATGGTCTGACGATAGCGCTCTTCGCTGGCCCGCAGCGTCTCGGCAGTCTCGCATTTCATCCTGTAAAATTCAGTGCGCTGCCTCCTCCAGGCCAGCCCGACGCCGCCGCCGGAGCCGGTGATCAAAGCCATGACGAGAACGATAGTCATCCACAGCTTTTCCCTCGTCGGTCCATATACTTCAGAGATGTCGATGCGGGAGACCAGGAACCATGGAGAGCCGGGGACAGCACGCACATCGGCCATTACCGGAACACCCCGGTAGTCCCGTCCCTCGGTGATCCCACTGAGACCCAGGACCGCCTGGGCAGCCGGCAATTCTTTCTGGTCCAGTGGTCTGCGCAGGTTGAGGGCCGCGTTTTTCCGGAATCTGAGTTCGTTCAGGAAGACGGCTTCGTTTCCTTCCCGGCGGACGAGCAGGGTTTCAGCTGTCCCGCTTGGCATCGGCCAGCGGGTCAGGAATGGATAGAAATACTGTTTGGGATCGATGCGAAAGACGAGGGTCCCTATCGGCCGGCTGTTATCCTGTCCATCGAGGATGGGAACGAGGACCGCCAGATAGATGCGGCCGTCATATCCATTCCGGTAGAAATCCTCAAACGCTACCTGTCTCTTCCGCATGACTTCGTCAGCTTTCAAAAGTGTATGGCGTGAGATCGGTCGCCGGTCTTCAGGCACCGACATCAGTTCCCTGCCCCCGGCATCCAGCAGGAAGACCTGGTCGTATTGATAACCTTTCAGGACATGTCGCAGCCATATGCGAAGCCTTTGTGCCGTATCTTTGTCCTCCGGCTTCTGCAAATATCGCAAGACCAATCCGGAAAAGTTTACGTTCTTATAAAAAAGCGAGGCGTCTCCCAAACGCTCTTTTCGCCAATGATCAAGTTCGTCTGCCTTCAGGTCGGCGATGGCTGAAAGCTGATGTTCCACCTCCGTCCGGTGGCGTATTTCGTAGTTCCGGTAATAGAGAAAGCCCGAGGTCACAATGCCTCCCGCAAGGAGGACGAAGATCAGAATAAATGTGTCTGCCGTGCGCGCCGTGGATTCGACATTAGGGCGGAATGCCCAGGCATTCGGCGCAGCCAGGGCAAGCAGTGCGGCCCCGAGAGCCATAAAAGCCAGACTGGTCAGCGCTGCCGGAGGGATGTAGGCGCTGCCGTAGAGCATCGGCGTCCCATAGAGATACGCCAGAACCAGCGTAGAGCCGGCTGCGATTATGCACCATGCCAGCCACCAGGCTATGTTGGCCGGCTTCCACCGGTTGCGCGATGACGACAGAGACAGCAGATATGAAAGGGACGAGAGCAGAAAACAGAACGCCGTGACCGGCGACATATGCCCGGTCGGTGTTACTCCCGGCGCATTCAGTATCAAAAAGCCAAGGTGTTCGGCTTTCAGACGGACCCCTAGCAGGGACAACACCAAGAGCAATGTCGCTATCAGAGCTCCCGCGCCATTGATAGACATCCCTGCCAGATATTTCCATCGTGGCAACGGCTGGTCGCTGCGGAGAAATAGACTAACGGCATACAGCACGAACAGCTCTGCCGTACTCGGCGCAACCGGTATCATCCCGGAGCCAAGGCTCGCCAGAACCGGAAGTCCCAATACCCATCCGAGAAGAGCAACGAGCCCGACACCCGCAACAAACGCGGCGCAGATACTGATCAGCAGACGGAACCGCGGGGGTTCCGGAGCGTTCGGCAGCAGCCCTGAAGCCGGGCTTTCCTGTCTATCGATAATCTCATTGGTCACAACATACCCACTGGGGCATATGGAAAATAACAGTTTGCGGTTGGGGTGCACATTATCCCGAATCCGCAGTACCGTAATGCGGAAAACGGGAATGCTACATGGATACTTTTCAGAAAAAAGAAAGGCCTATCTTCCGAGGCCAGAACCGACCGACGCAGCAGTGTCCGTTCCAAACGTTATCCCGCCCCCTTGTCATGACGCCGACTACCGAGCCGCATGACTACAGGCTATCAACACACAACTGCTTTGTCAAATATATGAATATGTGAAATAGCTTATGGACATAGTGCAGTGTTTCCGACTCTTTGTAACCTCCAGCAAATTATTAAACCGGCAATCAAATGGTTGAACTTTGTCATTCCGGCTTGTCCGAAATCTATCCGAAAACAAGGGAAGATCCCCGGAAAGCGAGAATGACGGATTGAAGTATTCTGTTGCCGGGTTAATAGATTTTCTTTTTTTGTTTCCTTTTATTCTTATACATATCCCCATCTGCAAGAACGAGCAATTCTTCGATAGAAAGCGGACATTCGGGGTCGTACCAGGCAAACCCAATACTGAACGAAAGCTTCGCGGCCCCATCAAACTTTAACAGATTTTCTTCTATGCGGCTTAAGAGTAAATCAGGGAGTGAGTCAGACGCATTGTGAATAAGAGCTGCGAACTCATCTCCGCTCAAACGGGCAAGTAGGTCAGCTTGTCGAATATGTTTTTTTAAAATTGCCGCCGTATCAATTAGTGCGTTGTCGCCCACCGTGTGCCCAAGACTGTCATTAATTGATTTAAGATTATCTACATCGGCAAATAGCAATAACATTTTTTCTCCGGTCCTATTTGAAACTTTCAATTGCTGTTCGGCCAAAAAAAAGAATCCTCGCCGGTTAAGTAAATTTGTGAGGTCATCACGAAGAGACAAAGAGCGGAATTTTTCTTCAGATTCCCGAACTATACATAAGAGTCGTTCCCTTTCGTTAACAAGGTAGCCTAAGAAGGTATAAAGGAATGGTATGAGGAAAATCAGAACGTAAAAGCTGTGGATTTCATAACTGTAGGCCGGCTGAAAAATATGAACAACCCAGCCCTGCCCGAATGCAGCATAGTCATAAGACAGCCATGAGAAGAAAAGGAGCCAGCCCCACAAGGTAATGGCAAGGCCAAGTTTTGATTTCGAAAAAAGTCTTCCCTTGCCCGTTTCACAGTTTCTCCCCTTCGTTTCCGCTTTCATCTTCATCTGACGGATATCGGAACTCAAGATTCTGTTAATCATGGTACGCCATGCTTACATTCCTTATTATCCCCACTTTTTTAGCGGGGCAACTAACATCTGTTACTTGATTAATTAGCGATAATAACTTATTTTATGCCGCAGCATGTAATAAAGGCCACTGACGGTTGTCGACTCACGGGTCTCCCAACTTAAAAAAAATATATTGCAATCAGATATAGATATAAGCAAGAAACATTCCTGTTTTTCGGGGCTGCTCATTATCAGGAAACTGAAGGAATCAGCCCTAAAAAAGGCATGATGAATCCGCCGTAATGTGTCTGACACTGACAGAAAATGGAAAGATTCAGCTATGGGTTTGTTTGCCGGCAGGCGTGGGCGTTTGTTGATTCGACAAGGCTGTTTGAAGCCGGCTTTCCGGTCAAGCACAAGGCTGCTTCGCAACTGGATTTAAGCATTATGAAATTGTTACCATTCCCTGTGGAAAAGGCACCGAACATGACGGACTACGACAGGGAATATCGTGAGTTTGCCTTTCCCGTCCCCGAACGTTTCTCTTTCCCTCTCGACGTTTTCGACAGGTGGGGCGACCGGCAGGCCCTCTTCTGGACCGACGGAAGGCGTGAGCAGCGCTTTACTTTTCGGCAGCTGACAGTCCTCTCCTCGAAGGGTGCCGGTTGCCTGAGAAGGCTGGGGATCGGGAAAGGCGACAAGGTCCTTGTCATGCTACCCAACATCCCCGAGTGGTGTGAGGCCATGCTGGCCCTGATGAGGCTCAATGCGGTACCGATTCCGGCCACGACTCTCCTTTCGTCAAAAGACATAGCATACAGGCTTTCGGCAACTGATATAAAGGCCGTCATCACAACCGATGAGGATGCCCCGAAGGTGGAAAGCGCGGTATCGGGCATCGCCGGGCTGGCGCCCATCCTCGTCACCTGTGGAGAAGGTCCTTCCAGGCAGGGATGGAAAGATTATATAAAGGAGCGTGACAAGGCCGATGCCTTTGAAGGTGAAAGGGCGGCATCGGGCGATCCCGGGCTCGTCTATTTCACGTCGGGGACGACCGGTCAGCCGAAGATGGTCCTCCATACACAGGTGTCATATCCTCTCGCACACAGGCTCACGGGGAAGTACTGGCTTGATCTGGGATCTGACGATCTCCACTGGAACCTTTCCGACACCGGATGGGCGAAGGCGGCATGGTCCAGTCTCTTCGGGCCATGGAACATGGGGGCGGCGGTCTTCTCGTTTTACAAAAAAGGGAAGTTCGATCCCTCCCAGACGATGGAGATCATGCAGAGATATCCAATAACCACGTTTTGCGGACCGCCTACGGCATACAGGATGATGGTGAAGGAACTCTCGGCACTCTCAAAATTCCCTTTCCGCTCTCTCCGGCATTTTGCCGCTGCCGGCGAACCGCTTAACCCGGAGGTAATAGAGATCTGGAAGGAGAAGGCCGGCGTTCCAATTTACGACGGCTACGGCCAGACAGAGACGATCAATGTGCTTGCCAACTTCAGGTGTCTTACCGTAAAGCCGGGTTCCATGGGGAAGCCTGTGCCGGGGTTCCCTGTCGACGTGATCGATGACGAAGGAAGAGAGCAGCCTGCGGGGACCGAGGGCGACATAGCGATCAGGACCAAACCTGACAGGCCCGTCGGGTTATTCAGGGAATACCTTGGCAACCCCGAGGCGACGAGGCATACGCTGAGGGGGGAATGGTACGTCACCGGCGACAGGGCATACATGGATGAAGAGGGATATTTCTGGTTCGTAGGAAGGGCCGACGATGTCATCCTCTCAGCGGGATACAGGATCGGACCTTTCGAGATCGAGAGCGTCCTCGTCGAGCATCCCGCGGTGAAGGAATCCGCCGTTGTCGCGAGTCCCGATGATATACGCGGGGAGGTTGTGAAGGCATTTATCGTCCCGGCCGGGGGATTCTCGCCGTCGGAGGCGCTTGTAAAAGAGATACAGCAATTCGTTAAGGAACGCACCGCTCCATACAAGTATCCCCGGAAGATTGAGTTCGTCGATGATCTTCCCAAAACAGTGAGCGGCAAGATAAAGAGGCGAGAGCTGAAGATGAGAGAATTCGGAAGATGAACAGGACCTCTCTCCACGGCTCAATCCCGGACCAGGTGTAAATCCAGCACCTATCCATCCAGAGTTTCTCTTATCTTGCGAAGAAGATCATTTGGCGTTAGCGGTTTTGAAATGAACCCGGCTCCTTCTTCCAGGATCCCTTTCTTGTTGATTATGTCTGACGTATAGCCACTGGTGAACAGCACTCTCACATCCGGTTTTATTTTCCTTATTTCATCACATACTTCCTTGCCGCTTTTCTTTGGCATTATTACATCAATGACGACAAAACGTACTATGTCTTTGTATTTTTTCATCTGGTTTACGGCATCTTCTCCATCTATTGCCTCTATCACCTTATACCCGTATTTCAGAAGCACCTGCTTCGTAAGAGCTCTCACATCGTCATTGTCCTCGGCAACCAGTACGTTTTCGCTTCCACCCCCAGGGGGTATGACTTCCTTCCGTTCTCCTTTTTCAACCGGAGATTCAGTCAAAGGGAGACAAATTGACGGACTTTGCGGCCGCACTCAGCACTGGCTGCACTTTTCTTCTTCCTATAAGGCGCGAGATATTTCCTTATGACCTTTCGGGGTACCGATATTACACGTCGGTAAAATTGAGAGCCGAATCAGGAAGATGCAGGAGTGAATTGTGAGATACCGGCGGGCTCCGGACCCTCTCCCCTTTCTTTTTTCCCGGAGGAATTTACAATCCTGAATAAAAAGTCTATACTTAGACGGCGGAATGCTTATGAAGCTGCTGATTGAATTTATATGGGGGTTGTCAATCATCGTGATCTTCTACGCCTTCTTCAGGGCACTGGCTCTAAAGAGGAAGATCCCCGGCGGTATCGCAAGCCGGGCATGGAAGTTTCTCTATTACCTGATTGGACTGCTGGCGACAGGGTATCTTACGGTGCCTTTATTCTCAGGATTGCCGGAGGAGTCGAGAGAATTTATCTTCGTGACAGTATCCCTGGCATCAGCCATTTTTGTTGTGAGAGTCATCAATCTTTTCTATAAGGTAATGAAAGAGGTAGGCCTTTAAGATCGCGAGCAAATACAATGTCAACCAAGGATGACATTAAAAAAGGCGTCAGCAGTGCCCTGGGCGGTCTTGCAAGCTCCATCTTCATTAATCGCATGCTTGATATCATTGACAACTCGGCAGACAGCAGGGAAAGCTTTATGGCTGCAGCAGAAAGGATAAGAGGCCGGGTAGCCCTGTTCATCGATGAAAACCTGGCCGATGAACTGTTTGCCCTCCTGAATGCCGAGATCGGAAAGATGGAGTTGACTCCAGGCACCAGAAGGAGATACGTCAGAGTTGACTTCCGCGATAAGGTCAGCATGACTTGCGCCGGCAAAGCCTATGAATTGTATACGACAAACATTTCAGAAGGTGGAATGAGCGTCGAAACAAAGGAGCTTCTCGCTGTCGGATCATGGGTGAAGATATCTTTACCCATGAAAGGGGGCAACTCAATTACGCTCAACGGTGTTGTGGTTAACACGAAGGAATGCAAAGGACTCAAGCCGGCCGGGATGGGCATACAGTTCACCGGAGTCAGCGACCTCATCCTTACTATGTTGAAGAGCGTCATAAACAGGGCATCAGATCAGAGTGGTGCCGCCATTCTGAAAACTGGACATGTTCCTGCAGGAAAATCTAATATGCGGCTATGAATGAGGGGGGATGGGGCGTCTTTTTTTATTCAGTTCGGGTTTCCGCCAGTCGAAAATCTCTTAGAACAATGGCACATTTCCCGTTCGTCAGGTGCGGGGTTGTTGAAGAAAGTGACATTGACTCCTGATAAGATAATTATGTCAGATTTCTCCGAAGAACAATCATAATCAGTCAAAAATTTTCTCGCGGCATTTCCACAAAGTGACAAGGCAGGCTTCAAATACGCCGGGCACGCGAGAACATTTCGGCTCGCCGGATAATTCATTCGGCGGGAGTGATTTGACCGGAACTCTGAATCTGTGGAACTATAAAAGATGCGAGCGATCTCGCTCCGTGCGGGAGCGACGGGTGAAGATTTTACTATAAAGACAAGGGAGTTGAAATGTGTGAGTTCTGCGCTGAACACGGCGACGGAAAAATATGGTACAAGAACGCGGAGAATTACTCCAGGGACCTTCTTTCCGATATAAGACGGCGGGCCTTCATCAAAGATTTTCTCTCGACAACGATCAAGGACGGCTTCGACTCCCTCGGCAGGCTCGAAGCCCTCTACATGAGGAAGGGCCGTCTTCCTGATTCCATGATCAAACGACTGGAGGGCAGGGCGAAGGAGGAGCATTTCGGGCAGGTCCTCCCGATCGAGGAGATCAGAGACCTTGTCATGAAGGCTGATACGATTGTTCGAATGCCCTGCGCATGCCGATGGACTGCGCAGAAAAAAGAGATAAGGTGCTGCTATGGCGTAAGCTACGGACCTCAGGCGTGGTACAAAGAGATCGACATGAGCTATTTCGGCAAGGCATCCGCGAAGGGTCTGGAGTCCCTGGAGCGTGAAGAGGCTGTCAGGCAGATGGAGGAGATGGAGGACCACGGAGCGGTCCATACTATATGGACGATGATGACGCCTTTTATCGGCGCTGTATGCAACTGTACGGCCCGGGACTGCATCGCTATGAGGAGCTTGTCGGGTATTGGCGTCGAGACGATGGCAAGGGCCGAGTATGTTGCAGTTGTGGATGAGGGCCTTTGCCGGGGGTGTGGGTCTTGCGACGAGCGCTGTCAGTTCGATGCGGTAGGTTCAGTCCGTGAAGGCGGCCGTACTGTGTCGAGGATAGACGGCCGGAAGTGTTTCGGGTGCGGATTGTGCAGAGCTGTCTGCAGCGCGGGAGCCATTGGACTCGTAAGAAGATAGCAGCCCCCATTTCAGCCGAAGTTCAAAAGTAATACGGCCGGCTGACCCTCGGCGTCTGAGGCAAATTTCATAGTCTATCAGTCTTCAAGCTTGCTACGCTCATTTTTCACTTTTTATGAAGTTCGGGCTAAGACCTCCTCTTGTTCTTCTTTTGAGAATACATCAGTGCATCCGCTGTAGTCAGAAGTTCATCGATAGTGACAGAGTGTTCAGGATCGTAATACGCCGTGCCTACACTGAGAGACAGCTTGTATTTGAGATCACTTTTGTCGTTTCGCATTTCGATATTTTTTTGCAGGCGCGAAATGATAATATCCAGGTTATCCCCGGCGGTGCCGATGGGGATAATCACGAACTCATCTCCGCCAATGCGACCGATGATATCGGAATTTCGGAAACTTTCCGACAGGATGACGGCGGTTTCTTTCAGGGCCGCATCGCCCTCCTTATGACCCAGTGTATCGTTGATTGCCTTTAACCCGTCCAGGTCGGCATAAAGGATATATATGCCCCTCTTCAGCCGGTCGGCCATTTTCAGTTCCTGTGCCGCAAGCGTTATAAAACCACGACGGTTGTAAAGGCCGGTAAGTTCATCTCTGAGTGACATGGAACGCAGCTCCTCTTCCATATGCCTGCGCTCAGTCACATCCCGAAGTATCCCTTCAATACCAAGAAAATTGCCGCTATCATCCTCTATTATGCGGCTCGATGACTCAAGCTCTATGGGTTCTCCGTTCTTCCTCCTGGCCTTCATGGGATAAGTACTTACGGTCTTCCTTCTTGCCAGTTCCTCGCGATAGATTTGCCGGTCTTTGGGGTCCCTCCAGTATTCCAGGGCGTTCCTTCCGACTATCTCTTCAGGAGTCACATAGCCGAAGATTCTTGCCCCTGCCCTGTTCATCATCGTGAAAAAGCCTTCGGCGTTTACCTGAAAGATTCCGTCCAGTGTGGAATCAAAAAGGTTTTTGTATCTCTCCTCGCTCTTCCTGAGCGCCTCTTCGGCCTGTTTCCTCTCGGTTATGTTTCGCGTAACATGGACAACCTGGCGAATGTTTAAGCCGGGGCCCATGATGGGGGAGGTGGATACCTCAGCATAAATCTTTCTTCCGTTTCTGTCATGGTGTATGTGCTCCGTCATAGCGAATCTGCGGGTATCAACGGTTTCCAAAAGAGGACACTGATCGTGCGGAGGCGTGCAGACATCAACCCTGTTATGCGTGACCTCGTAACAGGTCTTGCCGATTACTTTATCCAGGGTCAGTCCGTGCTGCAAGAGAAAAGATTCGTTGGCATCCTGAATCATGTAAGTATCTGTGTCGATGATCAAAACCTCGTCGTTAAGACTGTCGAGCGTGGTTCTCAGGAACTCATGAGATAGTTGGAGGTCCCTTGTGCGCTCGATCACTCGCTGCTCAAGAGACTCATTCATTGACCGCAGTTCTTCCTCGGTTGAGTGTATCCTGAAGATTGTTTCGCGGGTCATATTAATGACGAGGTAAACGAAGAAGGCGCCGCCCGCAAAGAGGGGGCCAGTGATCATTTCCATGGGTAGTGTCAGACCTTTGACAAGAGTGGTGGCAAGACAAATATACCCGGCGAGAAAAAAGAGCATTAAAGCGAATATGACGCGCCAGCCGCGCTTCAGTTCGGGAGGTACAAAAAACTGGATCTTCCTGCCCCGCAGGATAGCAGAGAACATTAGAGCAGAGCCGAACAGAACAAGTAAGCTGGTTGTCAGCGTCAAAGCAGACATCGGCTAATCATCTTATAGTGTGTTGATGGAGGATAAATGCTAATTGGCAGCACTTCCACCCTTGATCTGATCAGGGGAAAAAGTGGCCGCGCATCCCTGATCAATCTTGGCCGGCTTCTGTTTTTCAATGACCACGACGCCTTCACGAATCTTGAAATTCCTCCTGTTTGCTCGCGGCAGATGTTCTTCTTCGGCTCATGTTCGCCATGGTCCCTGTTTATAGTTACCATGGAATGTCCGGCATTGCAACATTGTGATTTCGGTTGAGCTGTGCGCCCTTTGAGATGTAAATCTGCAATTATCTCACGATCAAGGCTCGGCGGGTGTGTCAATCATATCTTCACCAGCCACGTTGAACACAGCTATGAAAAGATGCATCTTCTGAATAAGGGAAATTGGCTTTCAAAAGACGGCTGCAAGCCGCAGGGACTTACACCTTCTTACATTCTGCTTTGGAAGGTCTCTGTTGTTGCAAAAAAGATAGGTTCAGCTAAAATTTTTATATGAGTAGGCAGGAGACGCTTCGATTCATATTATCGAGAGGAGAGTTTTATGAAGAATGACAGACTGTATGCAGTTCTTTTGGCGATTTTATTTTCTTGTGGGGGAGTTTTCCTTGCGGCGCACCGGGCTTCAGCGGACATGGGCGAGATTCACGAAGGAGCTCACAGCGACCGCTCCATGCAGGCTGAGCGTAACGTGGGAGAGGCGGGTGTAGTTGCGGAGATCAGGACGGAACCGAAGCGAGTCACGGCAAGGACCCCGGCGACCATCCGGTTCTCTCTCAACGATGCAGAAGGGAAGCCGTTGCAGGGACTTACCATGATGCACGCCAGGTACCTGCATGTGGTCATCGCGAGCCAGGATTTCAGTGTGTTTGCTCACATCCACCCCCGTGATTTCGAACGCCTTACGCCCGATGTGCTGAAAGGCGGACGGTTCTTCGTGAGGTTTACTTTTCCGAAGGCCGGCCGCTATATCGTAGGCATCGACTTTGCGGTGAAGGGACGTCATGCCGGCAGGCATTTCATCGTCGATGTGGCGGGTAAATCTGGAATGACAACCGCCAAGAAGGACCTGTCGAGGGAAGAGAAAGCCGATGGTCTCGATGTAGCTTTCGCTACGATCCCTGCACGGATTACGGCGGACAAGAAAGCGCTGCTCAACTACGTTTTCAGAAAGGACGGCAGGCCGGTCACCAACCTCGAACCCTGGCTTGAGGCGCCCATGCATCTGGCCATCATATCCAGTGACCTGAAATACTTCCTTCACGTGCACGGTGAGGTGCCCGGCATGTCCCCCAAAGATCACCATGAAGGTCATATGCATATGACCGTTCCGCCGAAGTTCGGGCCACGGATCGAAGTTCCTGTGGTCTTCCCGGCAAAAGGGCTGTACGAGGTCTTCGGCCAGGTAGGACACGAGGGAAAGGTAATTCTGACCAAGTTTATGGTTGAGGTCGAATAGAGCAATTTCCTATTGAGAAATAGGGAATTACATGAGAAACTGGCAGGAAGACCGGAGCAGAAGGACAGGCAAATCATACATATGGCTGAGCGCTCCTTCAGGCGAACGCTTCCTGACCAGATCCATATCTATGTCTCGCTCACGGCGACCTTTTCAGGCGCAAGACCGTCCAGATAATTGTTCAGAGTCCTGGCGGCGACCCCGCTGAGAACGAGCAAACCGATCAGGTTCGGAATGGCCATAAAGCCGTTCAACACATCTGACAGGGTCCAGACAAAGGAGAGTTTTGCCACGGCACCGATGAAGGTGGCAATGACGAACAAAAGACGATATGGAACGTTGGTCACTGAACCGAACAGGTATTCTGTGCACTGCTCACCATAGTAGGACCAACCAAGAAGAGTGGAATAACCGAACAGGGCGGAACCCAGGGTAACGATATAGCCGCCGGCTATGCCTATGACGCTGCTGAAGGCGGTAATGGTCAGGGCGGTGCTTGTCTGGCCGGTCTTCCATGCTCCGGTCATGACAATCGCCAGGGCCGTAATCGAGCAGGTTACTATAGTATCGAGAAATGTTCCGGTCATGCCGATCAGCCCCTGTCTGGCCGGCTCGGCTGTTTTGGCGGCCGAGTGGGCCAGCGAGCCGGTGCCGAGTCCCGCCTCATTGGAAAAGATTCCTCGGGCTACCCCGAATTGAATCCCTTTTGCGACAGCGGCCCCGGAAAATCCGCCAACAGCGGCCTGACCGGAAAAGGCGCTGTGGAAAATCAGACCAAGCGCCCCGGGAAGGGCGTCGATCCTCAGCAGAATCACTATCAATCCTCCGCCGATATAGACCACGGCCATGAGCGGCACGAACCACTCGGCAACAGCACCCAGCCGGGTAACACCACCCAGGATGACGACGGCCGTCAGAACCGCCAGGATGAGACCTACTGCGACGTTGACAGAGGTTGCATTTTCGATATGAAAAAGGGTGGTGACAGACAGGGCCACGCTGTTGGACTGGACCATGCAGCCGATCCCGAAGGCTGCTACCATGCCGGCAAAGGCGAAGGCGACGGCCAGAATTTTCCCCGACCCTTTGCCTATATACTCGGAGGCCCCCTGTTCCAGATAGTAAAACGCCCCGCCGATCATGGTACCGTCATCGGCCTTGTGCCGGTATTTTACGCCGAGCATCGCTTCCGTTGCCCTCGTGGCCATGCCTATCAGGGCGGTCATCCACATCCACAGCGGGGCCCCCGGGCCGCCCAGTGCAATGGCCGTGGCCACCCCGGCTATATTTCCGTTGCCCACAGTGGAGGCCAGGGTGGTCATCAGGGCCTGGAAAGGAGTGATGTCTCCCTCACCCTCCGCCCTGGCCTTGAAGGAAGCCCCGGTGAAAGCCAGTTTCAGGGCGTATCCCAACTTTCTGAACTGCACGCCCCGGAATCTGATGGTCAAGACAATGCCGGTGAAAAAGAGGGCAATCATCATATACCTGCCCCACATAAAACCGTCCAGGGTGTTCAGCAAGTCCATCTTAATCTCCCTTCTCTATTGGAGTTAACCTTTTCACAATTGGAAAATGCTTCCAAAAAGCCGCCTCCGCAGCTCGCAACCCGGCAGAAGATGCCATCGATTGCAGGCTTTGCGAAGGCGGTCGAAGCATCCTGTGCCGTCTCCTTAAAGGCGGCTTCCTATTGAGTCAAAATGGTGTCAGAAACCTTGTGCACCTATATTAGTCACCAAATAACATTCCGGATTTAATAGCAGTCTCTTCCATAAGCTAACTGAAGGCGGGCGGTTACGTCAAGATTCCGTGCGAGCCGTACCTTCAGCCTGAAATACAGACGGAAAAATAGTCCTTGTCTTTGGGGGCATAACGTATTACCATTGATAAATTCCGGGACGGGGAACTGCATAATGGAGGAATTGACGGAAGCAAGACGGGGGTGCAAGAAGAATGTTCCGGCTTCCGGGGTTTCTGGTTTTTCGAAAGGAGGTGGAACGGGGCCGTACGGCAACGGGGTGGTTCGAAGACATTCGGATCATATTGCAAATTAACAAAACGTGAATGGAGAGGAAAATAATATGAACAAGAAAACTTGGTTGGCAATCGCAGTTGTTTCCGTAGCTATTACATCTTTATTGGTCGGTACGGCCTTTTCGGCCGAGCTGGATCTCACTCTCTCCAGTAAGACCGGTTTTTCGAGGACCGATTTCGGTACGGGCACTTATACTGCGTACACTATGGTCTGGGCGGGAGACGTCCTGAACGGCGCTACAAAGATCGGCGACTTTACTGCAACCCTGACAAAAACAACATACACTGGGGAAAATGGCTATGCGATTAACTACGATATCATGGTTCCCGGCGGTGGTCCGCTTGCGGAGTTCGTTTCTGTAAGGACGAACCATATCGTCTCCGGTGCCGGATCGGACAAGGGTGTTATCTACGCGGCATCTCCTGTCTTGAAGGACCTTATAGGGGTTCCCGTCACGATGGACGGCGACACAATGCGCATCACTTATTAAGTTCACTTTATGACTGCCGCCGGTCTCTTCGAACGGCGGCAGCTTTCCTCCTTGTGCGGAGGTTTGTATACCTTAAGTCGCATGAGTGTCTGCTATCCTGATTAAGCTGGCGTGCCTTTCCATAAAATTAAAGGGGATTTCCGTTACAATAAGCTGGTGCATATGCAAAACGCCAAAGAATATATCCCTGTCACAGTAGACAAGAGCCATATCATCACCATCGGTGAGAGGCTTTATACCGAGAGTATCGAGTTCATCAGGGAGATCGTCAACAACGCCTATGACGCCGACGCATCGCTGGTCGAGATCGCCCTTTCGGAAGACAGCATCGAGATAAAGGACAACGGCACGGGCATGGACCGGGAGGGCCTCCGCCAGTACTTCAGCATCGGCTCGCAGTTGAAGCTCCACACGACGAAGTCCCCGGTCTATCACCGGGACAGGATCGGGCAGTTCGGCATCGGCAAGTTCGCCAGTCTCTCCGCATGCGAGCGGTTCGAGGTGCTCACGAAGAAGGGCGACTTCGTCGGGAGGGCGGTCTTCGACAAGCGGGAGTGGGAGAAGCCCGGGGACGTCTGGAGCCTTCCGCTGGAAATAATGCCGCCGGACTTCAGGAAGGACGACGGCACGACCGTCATGCTTACCGGTCTCACCAGGAGGTTCGATCTGGCGGATATCGAGGCGCGGATCATTGAGGGTACTCCTCTGAAGGCGCCGAATTTCAAGGTGAGGCTCAACAGTCATACCATAACACCGCGGAGCCTCGCAGGCCACAAGATCCCGTTTCTTGAAGGCACAGAATTCGGACCTGTCCACGGAGAGGTCGTTATCCTGGCCCAGACCATGGCCTCGACGGATGAACTGGGGATAGAGGTGAAGGTCAAACAGGTGACTGTACGAAGAGAGCTCTTCGGCATGGAGACGTGGGGAAGGGTAATGGCTAGGGTGCGTGGAGAGGTAAATGCGGATTTTCTTCCGGTGACCAGTGACAGGACAGGGTTTGTGAAAGACTCCCCGGAATATCGCGTTTTCGCCACTGTCATGGAGAGGCAGGTCGAGGATGTCCGGAAAGTCCTTTTGCGACTGACGGCAAAAAAGGAGGGCAGGGTTGTCAGCCGCGCACTCAATGACGCCCTTCAGCGAATCTATAAGGCGCTATATAGAAACCCGGAACTCTCCCCGTTTGGTGCGCTTCCCATCGCCGACGAGACTGCCAAAGGCATAGGAGGGGCCGGACTTCTTTCCGAAAGAAAGGAAGGGGAGCCCCCGACCGGTGAAGTCAGCGATCAGGCGAGCGGGGGAGAGGTTAAAGGGCCGGAGAAGAAAAAGAGGCAGAAACGGCCGAAAGTGAAGAAACTAACGCCTAACGCCGTCATCAAGAAGATGAGGTTCGGGCAGTACGGTGTCTCCTGTGTTGTCGACAGCTTCGGAGAGGAAGGCCCCGAGGTCTTCACCGAAGAGACGACGATCTACATCAACCGCGATCATCCGCTATACCGACGGGAGTCGGCCAAACCCGATACGCATGTCCTGAACATCGCGCGACTCATCACCCAGGAGATCGCCCTCATGAAGGATTCAAAGAACCCTCGCCAGGCCTTCGAGCGGCAGAGCAGGCTTCTAAAAGACGCCTTCGTGGACAGGTAAGAACATTCTGGCTGGCAGTGTGATGTACAGCGACTGCAGAAATTGAGACGGGGTCATGACGATGACGCCGAAGAGATAACTATTTGACATTAAGGAAGAATGGCGGATGATAGGACTTGCTTTGGCCTTAGAGGCATACTTTTGACCCCAAAAGGGTCCTTTCAGCAGGATTAATCCAGCTTCCGTTGCGGCCGGTTATTCTGAGTCAGCTTCAATATCATTAATATGCTAAAATTCCTTCATGAACTTTAAGCTGGTCCTGGAGAAGCTCACGGCCGCTTTTCAGCGGGGAGATATACGTTACGCCCTTATGGGTGGATTTGCCATGGGACTGTGGGGTGTGGGCAGATCGACGGTAGATCTTGACATGCTTGTTGAGCGGAAAGACATCGGGAAGGTCGAAACTATAATGCAGGATCTCGGCTACTTATGCCGGCACAGAAGTGAGAACGTTTCACAGTATGTCTCGGAGGTGAACATTTTCGGAGAGGTTGATTTCCTTCATGCCTTTCGGGAAGCGAGTTTGGATATGCTCGCCCGCGCCGAGGAAAAGGCGATATTCGGGAATGAGCTTTCTGTCAGGGTGCTCAGACCTGAAGACATCGTGGCGCTGAAACTGCAGGCTATAAAGAACAATCCTAAAAGAGAGCAGGGTGACATAGCGGATATCGAGTCTTTGCTTTTATTGCATAAGGAGATTGTCGACTGGGGATTAGTCGAAAAGTATTTTAAGATATTCGGTATGGAAGATCTCTTAAGGAAAATCCGGGGTACGACAGGGTGAAGGCTCTCTCGGATAAAGCGGAAAAAGAACTCGTTGATTTCTCAAGGTCCGATTCGCTGAGAAGGGATATGGAGATTGTCACTTCAAACAGATATAATCCTTTTGTCAGAAACGGGATCGTACACGCCGACTCTTACGTGGAGTTCGTGACGGAATATAACGAATTCATCAATCACCGGCCGAAGCCCTTCGTGCCGATGGCTGAGAGGGACATGAGACTGTGAAGAGCAGCGGATTACAATATCAGATCTTTCTCAGATCGATGACTCTTTTTGCCTTGCCCTCGCTGCGTTCCAGGCTTTTCTTTTCGACCAGCTTGACGTCCACGGATATGCCCAGTTCGGAGGCCAGTCTTCTCTTGATCTGATCGACCAGCTCGTTCTGTTTTTTCATCTCGTCGAAGAAGATCGGCTCCGACACCTCGACCTTGACCGTAACGCCGTCGAGAGCCCCTTTCCTGTCGACTACGATCTGGTAATGAGGTTCGATGCCCTCGACGTCGAAGAGGACGGACTCTATCTGCGACGGGAATACATTGACTCCCTTTATGATCAGCATGTCGTCGGTGCGTCCCATGACCCTGTGCATCCTGCGGAAAGTCCGCCCGCAAGGGCAGGGTTCCGGCATCAGGCGAGTGAGGTCCCTCGTCCTGAATCGGATGACGGGAAATGCCTCCTTGGTGAGTGTCGTGATCACCAGTTCACCTATCTCTCCCGGCGTCACGGGTTCGAGGGTATCGGGGTTTATGACCTCTACGAGAAAATGGTCTTCATTGATATGAAGTCCGTTTCTCTCAAGGCACTCTCCGGCGACACCAGGACCCATCACCTCGCTCAGGCCGTAATTGTCGGTGGCCGTGATCTTCAGCTTCCGCTGGATCTCCTCCCGCATCGCCTCGGACCAGGGCTCGGCACCGAAGAGCCCGTGTTTGAGCGACAGGGAATTTACATTGATCCCCATCTCGACCATGGTATCGGCGATCAGCAGGGCATAGCTCGGGGTGCATATGAGGGCCGTCGTCCTGAAGTCCTGCATGATCTTTATCTGCCGGGCGGTGTTACCGCTCGAAATCGGTATGACAGAGGCCCCGACGCGCTCGGCGCCGTAATGCAGACCGAAGCCGCCCGTGAAAAGGCCGTACCCGAAGGCTATCTGGACAACGTCGTCTTTGGTGATTCCGCCTGCGGTGAGGACCCTTGCAACGAGGTCCGACCATGTCTTGAGGTCGTTTTTGGTATATCCTACAACGGTCGACATGCCGGTCGTACCAGAGGACGCATGGATCCTCACCACCTCCCTGAGCGGCACGGCGAAAAGCCCGTAAGGATAGCTGTCTCTCAGGTCGTTTTTTGTGGTGAACGGCAATTTCCTCACATCTTCCAGTGAACGGAATTCGTCGGGGTCTATCCCAGCCTCGTCGAATTTCTTCCGGTAGAAGGGCACGTTCATGTAGACTCTGGAGACCGCGGCTTCGAGCCTCTCCAGCTGAAGCTGTTTCAGCTCTTCCCTGTCCATGCATTCAGATTCCTGCTGCCAGTACATGTCAACCTCCGTTTATAGAAAAAGGTTCACTCTTTACGTTTCACTATTTACTATTCTCAACTCACTACTCACGCTTTACCAGTAACGATTCACGATATTCTGGTTTCCGAATCCAGGTCCCGGCCCAGGTAAGCCCGCTGTATTTCCCTGTTTGCAAGGAGGTCTTCAGAAGGCCCCTGGAGCATTATCCTGCCGGTCTCGATCACGTAGCCCCTGTCGGCGACACCGAGAGCGGCCTTTGCGTTCTGCTCCACCAGGAGGACGGTGTTTCCCTCCTCGCGGAGCCGGCGTATGATCTGGAAGATGCCCTTCACTATCAGCGGCGCTAGTCCCATCGACGGCTCATCCATCATTATGAGCTTGGGTTTGGCCATGAGCGCCCTTCCGATGGCCAGCATCTGCTGCTCACCTCCCGAAAGTGTACCGGCGAGCTGGGATTCCCGTTCCTTTAGTCTCGGAAAGAGCCCGTAAATCTTTTCGAACTCTCCTTCCATATCCAGACTCTCTTTCCTCTTGATCCGGACATATGCCCCCAGAAGAAGATTTTCCCTCACCGTCATCGTCGAAAATACCTGCCGCCCTTCGGGTACAAGGGAACATCCCATGAACACGATCCTCTCGGGCCCTGAGCCGCTGATGTTCTGTCCGTCGAACACAATATCTCCGCTCCGCGGCCGTACGAGCCCCGATATGGAATTCAGAAGGGTCGTCTTGCCGGCCCCGTTCGCCCCGATGATCGTCACAATCTCGCCAGGGCCCACATGCATCGAGATTCTTCTCAATACCTTGAGTTTACCATAGCCGGATTCGAGGTTCGTGATCTTAAGCATCTTCCTCTCCCAGGTAGATGTTTATGACTTCGGCGTTCTTCTGGATCGCAAGCGGCGCGTCATCGGCGATTTTCTGCCCGTAACTCAGCACTATTATCTCGTCCGAAATATTCATGACCAGCGACATGTCGTGCTCCACAAGAAGCACGGTGACACCAGTGTCCTTTACCCTGGCTATGAGCCGCGCGGTCTCGGCCGTTTCCTTCATGTTAAGTCCGGCGGCCGGTTCGTCGAGGAGAAGGAGTTTGGGTTCACAGGCAAGGGCCCTGGCCAGTTCCACTGCACGCTGCTGACCGTACGAGAGGCTGGTGGCCTCAAGGCCGGCGAGTCCCGCGATACCCAGGAATTCCATAATCTCCAGAGACGTTTCTCTTATGTGAGACTCTTCCTTACGTGTCCGGGGCAGATTAAGGATCCCGGAAATAAACTCCGCCTTGCTGTGGGAATGCCTGCCTATCATGACGTTCTCCAGGGCCGTCATCTTCGCGAACAGCTTGATATGCTGGAAGGTGCGTGCGAGTCCCCTTCCGGCGATCTGGTACGGCCTGAGGTCCTGTATCTGTTTTCCGTCGAAAATCACATTGCCTGAATCCGGGCGGACGAAGCCGGAGACGAGGTTGAAGAGGGTGGTCTTGCCCGCGCCGTTAGGTCCTATCAGGGCCTTGATTGTACCCTCTCTAATTGAGAAACTGACGTCATTTACGGCCTGGAGGCCGCCGAACCTCTTGCTTATGCCCTTTACCTCAAGGAGGGCCATTATTCTTCTCCCGCCTTGCTTTGCCGGGACAGGAAAGTCCTTTTCAGGTCTCCAAGAATCCCGACGCGCAGAAGTCCTTCGGGGGCGAAGAGCATGATCAGGATCAGTATGCCGCCGAAGACAGCATCGTCGTAAGATCCGAAATATCCCCTGAGGGAGAGGTAGTTGAGCAGAACGCCCATGGTCAGTGCTCCCCACAGGTTTGCCATTCCGCCGACGGCGACGATGGCGACATAGCGCACGGACTTCATTATGGAGGCTTCAGACGGTCCGATCCCGCCGTTGTAATGTGTGAGAAAGACTCCGGCAACGGCGGCGTATACTGCGCTGAGGACGAAGATGTTCAGCTTGTATCTTGCCGTATTGACACCCATTGCGTCGGCGGCGTCCTCGGCTGAGTGGATCGCCCTGAGTGCCCGTCCGACCCGCGAATCGATCAGGTTCAGAAGTATCATCATGCCGGCGATGACCAACCCCCAGGCGATGTAATAATTCTGGACCCTCATCGACATCTCCCCGCTCACCTGTAAGCCGGGAAAGACCGTAAAGGCCGGAACATCAGACAGACCGTCGGCGGCCCCCAGGGCGGTCGTCCCCAGAACGAGTTTGTAAACTATGATCCCGAAGCCGAGCGTGGCCATTGCGAGATAATGCCCTTTCAGTTTCAGGACCGGTCCTCCGACAATATAGGCCACGAGGACAGTAAGCAGGACCGCGATAATGCAGGCCGCCCAGGGCTGAACCGTAAGAAGACTCCCGCCGTAGAGGTCCTGGCGCGCCGAGAGAACCCCAGTTTTAGCGAGAAAGGAAACGAGTGCCTTCCCCTTGTACGGCGTGAGATCGAAGGTGGTGAAAAAGGCCGAAGTATACCCGCCTATGGCGAAGAAACCCGCATGTCCCAACGATATCTGTCCGGCGTAGCCAATCAAGAGGCAGAGGCCTATGATCACCAGGCAGTAATAGGCCGACATGGTCAGCTGGGTGAGATGGTATGAGGCGCCCGTGAAATAGGTGAGAAGCTGAACCGCCACCACCGCAAAGATCAGTCCGGAGAGCTGAAGGTATTTACCCCGTTGCATCAGAACTCCTTCAGACCGAAGGCCTCCCTGCTGCCGAAGAGACCGCTCGGCCTGACAAACAATATCAGCAGGAGGATAGAGATTGAGATCACGTCCTGGTATGCGGCCGGCATGACCCAGACGCTGAAGGATTCGAGCATCCCAAGCAGAAGACCCGCCGCCACTGCTGCCATGCTGTTTCCGAGCCCTCCCAGTATCGCTACAGTAAACCCTTTGATAGCCAGGCCGGTCCCGCTGTCATACTGCACATAGGTGATGGGCGAGACCACGCACCCGGCGAGCGCCCCGATGCCGGCGCTCAGCACGAAGGACATGGTGACCATGTTTTTGGCGTTGATTCCGCACAATCTGGCCGCGTACCTGTTGGAGGAGCATGCCCGCATCTGCCTTCCCAGCAGCGTGAAGCTGAAAAAGAAGTTCAGGGCCAGGACAACAATGGAGCAGACACCTACGACCCAGAGGACCTGGGGCGAGATGAAGACGCCGCCGACGGATATGGAGGAAATCGCAGTTCCGGTAAAGTAGGGAAGGGCCTTCACGCCTTCTCCCCATATGTGACGGGCGGCCTCCCTTATAAGTATCGACAGGCCGATGGTGATGATTATCATACGAAGGACGCCGGGGTTCGACAGCCACCTTATGAACACGATGTCGATCAGCGCACCGACTATCATGGTGATGATCACCGCCAGCACTATCGCAGCAGGCAGCGGCATGAGGCCGTTGAGCGTCACGGCGGTCATACCACCCAGCATCACGAATTCACCCTGTGCGAAGTTGATGATCCCGGTGGTGTTATAGATTATATTGAACCCTATGGCTACGATGGAGTAGATGACCCCATAGGTCAAACCGGCCACAAGATATTGAAAGAAGAGTTCTATATTCATCGGTTTCGCTCAAACAATCGGGAGTATTCAGATTTCTGAATACTCCCGACCAGATAACTTCAAAGTGCGTTTAATTATCTGTGTATAAATTGCTTGATTCACAAAGGGCCGTCATTCCCGCAAGTGAAGCGCGTCGGGAATCCTTCTGTAAATCCACGGAAAGATTCCCCGTGAGGGTCGGGACAGGCCGGACAAGCCGGAATGACAAGCAAACGACATAAATAACAACTTTATACACAGACTCTATTTACTCAGGACGGCGAACTTGCCGTTCTTTACTGTGAGCATTTCAAAGGCGTTCATGGCGAGACCGTTGTGGTCTTCAGGAGAGAAGTTGAATATCCCTCCGGTGCCGACAAAACCCTTCATATGTTCGATAGCGTCCCTGACCTTTTCCTCGTTGGGACCGGCCTTCTTGATCGCTTTGACGAGTATCATGAATGCGTCGTAGGCATGGCCTCCAAAGGTGCTGACTTCCTCATGGTATCTTGATTCGTAGTCTTTCTTGTATTTCATGAGGACGGCCTTCTGGGGGTTGCTGCCGGGGAGTTCATCAGCGACGAGAAGTCTGCCCGCAGGGAAGATGATGCCGTCCGCGGCCGCGCCTGCTGCCTTCACATATTTAATATTCCCGAAGCCGTGGCTCTGGAAGAGAGGCACTGTCATCCCGATCTGCCTCATGTTCTTTGCTATGATCGCCTGGGCCGGAACAATCGACCAGTTCACCACCGCCTGCACGCCGGCAGCCTTGAGCTTTGTCGCTACGGCCGTCAGGTCGGTGGCGTTCTTGTCATATACCTCGTTGACGACAATGTCGATTCCATATTTCGGCGCCAGTTTTTCGAGCTGGGCCTTGCCGCCCTGGCCGAAACCGGTATTGCCGGAGACAACCCCGATTCTCTTGATGCCCATCTTCTTCATCTGCATTAATATTTTTTCAGCTGCGTAACTGTCCTTCTGCGGCGTCTTGAATACATATTTGGCGACGGGATTAACGATCGCTTCAGCCGCTGCACAGGAGAGGAGAATCGTTTTCCCTTCCTCCGCGACATTCTTGATTTTCATCGTCTCACCGCTTGTCGAGGGTCCGATGATGGCGAACACGTGGTCCTCCTCTATCAGCTGCTTTGCGAAGGAGATCGCTTTTTCAGGGCTGCCTCCAGAATCCTTGATGATCAGTTCGATCTTCCTGCCATCAACGCCTCCCTTGGCGTTTACTTCACTTGCAAGCATTTCGAGAGTCTTTGCCTCGGGCGAGCCGAGGAACGAAGCGGGTCCCGTAACGGCCAATATGGCGCCGATCTTGAGCGGTTCCCTGGCGAACGAGGGTGATACTGTGAGTGCAAAAATCAGCAACAGGGTTACAATAGCCAGTCTTGCTATCTTCATATAATCCTCCTTATAGAAAATTAATTAAAGTGACCACTGAACGAAATCAAAGATCACAACGCGTAGACATCCTCTCCCCTCAGGATGCGTATACCGGCCTTCTGCAGTGACTCGATCGCCTTGTCGAGTTCGTCGAAGCGGAATATGATGATCGCGTTGCCGCCGCTTTTCTGTACAAAGGCATACATGTATTCCACGTTGATGCCGTTGTTTTTCATTACATTCAGGATTGCCGCGAGCCCCCCCGGCCTGTCGGAAACCTCCACCGCCAGGACCTCAGTTTTCCCGACGGTGAAGCCGTTGTCCCTGAGGATCTTTTTCGCTTTTTCCGTGTCGTTGACGATGAGCCTCAGGATACCGAAATCCGTCGTATCGGCCAGGGAAAGGGCGCGTATGTTGACGTCCCCGCCGGCCAGCACTTCCGCCACTTCAGCGAGCCTGCCGGACTTGTTCTCAAGGAAGACCGATATCTGCTCAACTTTCATTGTAACCTCCTTTAGTAAAGGCCTCAGTACCAGTGTCAGTCATAAGTGTCGGTTTTGAAAAGGCGTGTCTTGTCTATGTTGACACTAAACAGTGTCACTGACACTTGTTGTTCTCATATCTTTCTGTTGTCGATTACCCTTTTCGCCTTGCCTTCGCTCCTCTGTATCGTCTTCGGTTCTACGAGCTTGATCTTGCAGGAGATCCCGAGGAGGTCCTTTATCTCACGCTCGATCCTCCTGGAAAGTTTTTCGAGCACCTTGACCTCGTCAGAGAATAAGTCTTCGCTCACCTCAACCTGCACCTCGACTACGTCCAGCGCTCCTTCCCTGTCTACGATGATCTGGTAATGCGGCTCGACCCCCTCGATGCTCATGAGGACGTGCTCGATCTGGGAAGGGAAGACATTGACGCCCCTGATGATGAGCATATCGTCGGACCTGCCCGTAATTCTCTGCATCCTGTGGAAAGTTCTGCCGCATTTGCACGGGTCGGTGATTAGCCTCGAAATGTCCTTTGTCCTGTAACGGATGACGGGAAAAGCCTCTTTTGTTATCGTGGTGAAGACAAGTTCTCCCGCTTCCCCGTGAGGGAGGGGTTTCCCCGTGGCGGGGTCGATGATCTCGGGTATGAAGAAGTCTTCGAAGACGTGAAGTCCCCTTTTCTCTTCGATGCATTCGCTCGCTACCCCCGGTCCCATTACCTCGCTGAGTCCGTAAATGTCGATGGCGCTTATTTTCAGCTTTTTCTCGATCTCTTCCCTCATGTTCTCGCTCCAGGGTTCGGCACCGAAGAGGCCTACGCGGAGTTTCAGGGATGAGGGGTCGACGCCCATTTCCTTCATCACATCGGCAAGGTTGAGCGCATAAGAAGGCGTGCACATCAGGACAGTGGAGCCGAAGTCCTGCATGATCATTATCTGTCTCTTGGAATTGCCGCCTGATATCGGGATGACAGCGGCGCCCAGTCTCTCAGCTCCGTAGTGTGCACCCAGCCCTCCCGTGAAGAGCCCGTAACCGTATGCATTATGGACTACATCGCCCTGGTGCGCGCCGCCGCATGTAAGTGTGCGGGCCATCAGCTCAGCCCATGTGTCTATGTCCCTCTTTGTATATCCGACCACGGTGGGTTTGCCGGTCGTGCCCGAAGACGCGTGGATCCTCACAACCCTCTCAAAAGGCACGGCAAAAAGGCCGAAGGGATAGTTCAGTCTGAGGTCTTCTTTCGTTGTAAAGGGGAGCTTTGCGAGGTCGCCCAGTTTCTTTATGTCCGAAGGCTTAACGCCCTGGTTGTCCATCTTCCGGCGGTAGTACGGCACCGCAGCGTAAACTCTTTCGACGAGGGCCTTCAGTCTCTTCAGCTGGAGGGCTTCCAGAGCCTCGCGCGGGAGTGTTTCAAATTCTTCGTTCCATATCATTGCTGCTCCACCTCCTGGATCGTCTTTATAATTGCCCTGCCCTGCAGAAAGGCCTCTTTGTTCACAGTGCGGACCTTCTGCGGGACACGCTTGTCGATCACGTCCAAAAAGACATCTTCACCGACGGGCAGGAATACCGAGAGCGCCCCGACAAGGACCATGTTTACCGCCCGGTTTTCACCCAGCGATCTCGCCGTTTCAAAGGCATCCACCGGGAAAACCGACAGGCCTCTCCCGCGTAATTGATCGAGGACATCGTCAGGGTATTTTTCGGAGCCCGAGGCAACGGGCGCAGGGAGAATCCTTTGAGTGTTAACTATTACACGGCTCTGCCTGTTGAGAAAGGGGAGATACCTCAGGGCCTCCAGCATCTCGAAAGCCACCTCGATACCGGCGGTGCCGGCCTCGATCAGAGGCGAATAGACCTTCTCTCCGTATCTGAGATGGGCCACTACCGAGCCGCCGCGCTGCGCCATTCCGTGAACCTCGCTTTTTTTGACGTCGAAGCCTGCCATGAGCAACGCCGATGAAGTTATCTCACTGGCCAGGAGGATGCCCTGGCCGCCGACGCCGCAAAGTAGGACGCTCCCGCTTTCCCTCATTCGTTCTTCCGTTCCTTTTCCTCCAGGATGATAGCCCCGAATTTACACAGAGGAGCGCACTGGCCGCAGCCGTCGCACATGACGGCGTTAATTCTCGCGTGGCCTTTCTGCTTTGGCTTGTAGCCCATTGCCGCTGCCTCCTCCCCGGTCAGAGCGACCCATTCGATCGCGGGACAGCCGAGTTTAAGGCACGTCTTGCACCCCGTACATTTCCCCTCCGCTACGACATGGAGGTCCTTGTCCTTCCTCTTTTTCATCTCTGGCAGGAGTACGCAGGGAGATTTGGCGATAATGACCGAAGGTTCGGGGCGGTTCACTTCCTCTTTGAGGACCTTGAGAGTAGCCGGGATGTCATGGGGGTTTACAGTCCGGACGTTCTTTACCCCTATCCCCCTGCAGAGGGCCTCGATATCGATAGCAGTGGTGTAATCGCCGCTTATGGTTACCCCGGTCGAAGGGTTGGGCTGATGACCCGTCATTCCGGTGGTCCTGTTGTCCAGGATGACGACAGTTGTAAATCCCCTGTTATAGACAATGTCGACGAGGCCGGTAATGCCCGAGTGCATGAATGTCGAGTCGCCTATGACCGCCACGATTTTTCCGAGGGCGTCCTTACCCAGTGCTTTTTCCATCCCGAAGGCCGTCCCGATGCTCGCTCCCATGCAGACACAGGAATCCATCGCCGACAGGGGCTTGAGGGCTGCAAGGGTGTAACACCCTATGTCGCCTGCCACAAAAACACCGAGCTTCGATATCGAGTAAAAGATGCCCCTGTGCGGACAGCCGGGGCAGAGATTCGGAGGCCTCATGGGTATCTGTGCCGGTTCGAAAAGCGGCTCTTCTTCCTTTCCCGATACGGCATTTCTCACTATGCGCGAGTTCAGTTCCCCTATGGCGGGGATGATCTCCTTGCCCCGGCATTTTACTCCCATGGCCTTTACGTGAAGTTCGATAAAAGGATCGAGCTCTTCCACAATGAAGAGTTCTTCCACCCCGGATGCAAAACTGCGGATCATTTTTTCAGGAAAGGGGTAGACCATCCCGAGTTTGAGAACCGAGGCGTCGGGGAATGCCTCTTTTACATAGAGATAGGAGACGCCGGATGTGATAAACCCCTTTTTCCTGTCCCCCCATTCTATCCTGTTTTCCGGGAATGTTTCGGCGAATTCACGCAGGATTCCCATCCTCTTTTCGAGTTCCTGCCGCCGTTTTCTCGCATGGGCCGGCAGCATGACGAATTTCTGAGGCATCTTTTCAATGCCCGGGGTTACCACTGCGGGCATAATTTCACCATGGGTGACGAGCCCCTTCACGTGGGCTATTCGCGTCGTCGTCCTCAGCAGAACCGGCGTATCGAACTCCTCGCTGAGGGCATAGGCGAGCTTTACGAACTCTTTAGCTTCGGCAGGATCCGACGGCTCAAGCATAGGCACTTTGGCTGCGAAGGCGTAGTTCCTGTTGTCCTGTTCGTTCTGGGAACTGTGCATCTCGGGGTCGTCGGCTGTAACAATCACAAGCCCTCCGCGAACTCCCGTGTAAGCTGACGTGAAAAGCGGATCTGCGGCCACGTTCAGGCCTACATGCTTCATCGTCGCCAGCGCCCTTACTCCGGCAAACGAAGCTCCAAGTGCTACTTCCAGGGCGACTTTTTCATTGGGAGCCCACTCGGAATAGATGCCTTCGTAAGTACAGAGGTTTTCGAGTATCTCTGTCGAAGGCGTCCCGGGATAAGCCGCAGCTACCTTCACCCCGGCTTCGTAGGCCCCGCGTGCGACAGCCTCGTTTCCCGAAAGCAATACTCTTTCTTTTGTGCCGGCCGGATTCAACTTTTTCATAGTCATCAGTAAAACAGGAATTTTAGGTTATCACACCGGAACGTTATTTTCAACTGAAACCAGCTGAATTCTCAAAAGAAACAAGGTGTTGCCGAAAGCCGTCAGACAGAGTCGAGCAGCCTGATTGCGTTGTCCCGGAGTATGAGAGATTCCAGTTCCCGCCCCAGGTTGAGCCCCTTCAGAAGTTCCAGCGTCTTTCCCTGGTCCGCCCAGGGGGAATCGGTCCCGAAGAAGATATGGTCCGCCGGATGGGCGTTGATTATTCTTTTTACAGAGTCCGGATTCAGATATTCGAGGGAGAAGGATATCTCCATGAAGATCTTCCTGCCGGCAA
>JBJKPE010000067.1:0-10365 GCA_046706685.1 Thermodesulfovibrionales bacterium
TCCAAAGAACGAGCCCTTTCTCCTGATGCCGAACCCGTATAACGGGCAGAAACTATCTCTTAGAGAACTGGAAGCGTTTCCTGGCGCCCTTAAGGCCGTATTTCTTCCTTTCCTTTTCTCTGGGGTCCCTCGTGAGAAAACCTTCTTTCTTCAATTTACCCCTGAGGTCGGCGTCCATCTTCGTCAGTGCCCGGGAGATGCCGTGTCTTACGGCGCCGGCCTGTCCTGTCAGTCCCCCGCCTGTTACCCTGGCTGTTATGTCGTGTTTGCCGGTGGCTCCTACGAGCTCTATGGGCTGCCGGATGATCATCCGAAGCGTTTCTCTAGGGAAGTAGGTATCGACAGGCTTCTTGTTTACAGTGATAGCACCCGTCCCGGGGACCACCGTCACCTGCGCTATCGAAGTCTTTCTTCTGCCTGTTGCAGCGTATTTTATTTCAGCCATTTGAACTCCTTCTATGGTAAGATTTCAGGGCTCTGCGCCTTGTGGGGGTGCTCGGCACCTTTATAGACTTTCAACTTCTTGAACATGGCCCTTCCCAACCTGTTTTTGGGAAGCATGCCCCATACGGCCTTCTCTATGATTCTTTCCGGCTTCTTGTCCAGCAGTTCCTTGGCCGTCTCGGCCTTGATTCCGCCGATATAGCCGGAATGATGATAGTAAACCTTGTCGGTATATTTTCTGCCCGTGAGCCTTATCTTATCGGCGTTTATGACGATAACAAAATCCCCCGTATCAACGTTCGGGGTATATACCGGCTTATTCTTGCCCCTCAGGTGGGTGGCCACCCTTACCGCCAGTCTTCCGAGCACCGCATCCTTGGCATCAACAACATACCATTTGTGTTCTATATCTGCTTTCTTTGCGAACTCAGTCTTCATTGTAAACCCTCTTCACCTTTCTTCGAAAAATTCAATTAGATAAGATACTGTAAATAGTAAGAAATTGTCAATATTCCGTTATCCGCCGTTATCCGCTCGCCGGGCCGATCCGGAAACGTCCCGCCGGGTGGTGCAGGAGAAAGACAGGCGGGCAGCTGAAACGTCCGAACGGTTCTACCGTTTATGGGACTATTATAGCTCAGATGTTGTGCTATAGTAAAAAAGTGGGAGCCAGCATGGACATCAGCAACATGACGGGCAAGTTCCTCATAGCCTCCCCTGGGATGGACGACCCGAATTTCGTACATTCGGTGGTGCTCGTCTGCGGTCACACCAGGGAGGGCGCCTTCGGACTCGTGGTCAACAAGGTACTTATGACCAGCTTTCTCCCCCTGCTGCCTGCTTTTAATATCATGGAGAGCATGTTGGATATGCCCGTGTACTACGGAGGCCCTGTGAGGCCCGATCAGGGGTATGTAATCTACTGCCCCTACGAAGCGCGTTACGGGGCGATAAGGGTCACTGATCAACTGGCGTTAACGTCCTCTCAGGATGTTCTCCGCGATCTCGCAGGCGGAAGCGGTCCCGAGAAGTATATGTTCGCACTCGGTTTTGCGGGATGGGGCGCCAACCAGCTGGAAGAGGAATTGATGATGGATTTCTGGCTCGTCGCTCCATCCGACGACAGCATAATTTTCGATGTTCCCGTTGCCGAGCGGTGGAAATACGCTGCGGATCTGGCCGGGATTGACCCTGAGAGATTTTTCTTCAGGAGCGGGAACTCGTAGTTTTTTTTGCGACAGCATAATACGCCGTTTGGTCCGAACAGAAAGGAGACTTAAGAATGAAAGTTGTAGCTTTTAACGGCAGTCCGAGAAAGGAAGGCAATACTTATCATGCCATCCGGATAGTCCTGAAAGAACTTGAGAAGGAAGGCATCCAGACTGAGATTGTCCAGCTTGGCGGGGCGGATATAAAAGGCTGCAGGGCTTGCTACAAATGTTTTGAACGGAAGGACGGCCGTTGTTTCCACAACGACGACCTGAACGGTTTCGTCGAAAAGATGATAGAAGCGGACGGCATCATAATCGGATCTCCCACCTATTTCAGTAATGTCTCGACCGAAGTGAAGGCCCTTATCGACCGGGCGGGCCTGGTTGCCAGGGCAAACGATTTTCTTTTGAAGCGAAAGGTCGGGGCGGCCGTTATTGCCGCGAGACGGGCGGGGGGAACTCACGTATATTCGAGTATAAATTTCTTCTTCGGCATAGGCCAGATGATTATCCCGGGGGCGAGTTACTGGAACCTCGGAATTGCCAGGAATCCCGGCGATGTTCTTAAAGACGATGAGGGTGTGGCGACTTTCGAAAACCTGGGCCAGAACATGGCGTGGCTCTTGTTGAAGACCCGGGGGTAAGACAACGGCATAGAGCAGAGAGCATTGGGTGAATGAAGGAAAGGCTCGCCACGTGGCAGTGCGGGCTGATTTTGTTTTTCTGTCTTTCCGGCTTGCCTGCCTGCCGGTAGGCAGGTCCGGAATCCTTCGGATAATGTCTTCTGTCCGGATTTTCGGTCAGAGCCCCAGCAGCTCAAAGAGTCTGACGATTACGGTGTTGGATATGAGCAACCCTCTTCCGGTCAGCCTGATGTGATCTCCATCCAGCACGAGGTATCCCTGCTCGAACATTTCCCGGCCTTTGGAGACAATGTCCATTCCCATCTCCGCTGCTTCTTTTTTCTCTATCCCCTGGCGCTTCCTCAGTCCGAGAAAGAGGAATTCCCTGGATGCCTCGGCCGCCGAGATAGCCTGAGTTGCTCCCGCCGGGACTAACCCCTCGTTCAGAAACGCTATGTATTCTCCGATGCTGCCGGTGTTTGCCGTGCGCACGCCGTCGATGAAGGAATGGGCCCCTGCGCCTGCGCCGGCATAGTACCCCCTGTCCCAGTAGTTGAGGTTGTGGACGCATCGGGCCCCGGGGAGACTGAAGTTCGAGATCTCATAATGATCATAGCCCGCCGCCGACAGATAGTTTATGGCGTATTCGTACATTTCAATCACTTTCTCTTCGTCAGGGAGTGAAAGAGCTCCCGACGAGATGAGGTCGTAGATCGGGGTTCCTTTCTCCGGGGTCAGTTCATAAGCGGAGATATGAGAGGGCGACAATTCAATTGCAGCCGACAGCGTTTCCCTCCATGTCCCCAATGTTTGACCGGGAATGCCGTACATCAGGTCGAGGGAATAATTTCTGACGCCCGAACGCCTTATCAGTTCTGCCGAGCGTTTGGCATCGTCCGCGGAGTGAAGCCGTCCAAGGGTTCTCAATTCCCGGTCATTTAAGGACTGGATCCCGATACTTATCCTGTTCACGCCTGCGGCAAGCAGGGTCTGCATGCCTGATACGGTCAATGTGCCGGGATTCGCCTCGACTGTAATCTCGATGCCTGGCAGAAACTGAAAGCTGTCCTTGAGGCATGCGAAAAGCTGTCTGAGACACGGGTCGCTGAGAATGGACGGCGTCCCTCCGCCCACGTAAATTGTCTTGAGAGGCCCGATGGAGTCTTTTCTCAGTGTCAGTTCCGTGCAGAGTGCATCCATGTATCTTTTCGCGAGGACGCTCTCATGGGGAATCGACAGAAAATCACAGTAAAGACATTTCCTCACGCAGAAGGGGATATGGATATAGAGAAACTCCGCCATTCATTATTTTACACCCAAGTCGAGCGATTGTTTACGCAATGTATTCGTTTTGCCCTTCGTAGGGGCGTATTGCAATACGCCCTACGTTCACCCGTCGGGTGTCATTCCCGCAAGCAGAGCGCGCCTGCCTGCCGGCAGGCAGGTCGGGAATTCTTCCGAAAAGGCGGGAAAGATTCCCCGTGAGGGTCGGGACAGGCCGGACAAGCCGGAATGACTAACTGGAGAATCGCTCAGCTTGGGTTACATTAAACGCCTGTCGAAGCCCCTGCAATCCCCCGACCGCCTGCGTGCCGCATATTAAAACCGGAGACATCAGCTCCGCGCAGGCCATAAGTGGGTTATAATATGGGAGATGCACCACGCCCCGGCAAGCCAGGAGCTGTACCACGAGATTTTCGGTTCAATACTTGAGCGGACCGAGATGACCCCTTTTCTGCTGCTTCCTTCGAGGGACTACGCAACAGCCCTTTCCCAGGCAGGGAGGATGATGGGCAACCGAGGCTTCGACATACTCGGCAACGCCGAACTTCAGGAGAGCGAAAAGGAGAGGGCGAACAGGTATGTCGAGCGCGTTTACAGTTACTTCCTTGACTGGCTCTTCCCATTTGTCAGAAGGCAGCTGGAAGGACTCGCCGGCCTGCAGTCCCCCAACGCCGACCTCTACCGGCAGTGTCTGAATGCGATCGGGGCGAGCAAGTCGGTCTTGATGGGCAAAGAGTTCCGGCGGCTGGTAAACGAAGACCCCCGGCATCTCTTCCTCCTGGCCTCGTCGCGGAGATATCCTCAGGTTTTCCACGGGTACAAAGGGAGCGACCTCGACGTCCCCTCGGAGTGGCAGCAGACCGCCTGTTCCATGCTGAAGATGGGACACCTTATAAAGTCGGTGGAAGAGGACAGCCAGGATATCAACGATTACGCCCAGCTGGGCTTTTTCCTGGAGGCGCAGGGAGAGAGCCTTGACGACCTGTACCGGTATGCATGGGACAATCCGAAACATATCCCCGACAACGAGCCTGCCCAGAGGGCCTTTGTCAAGGTCTCGACTTTTTTCCACAAGCTGAAGGAGTCGCTCACATTCGATGAAGGCAAGGGGTGTCTTGTGTTCAACAGCGGCGACGGGGTATCCGTGGACATCGTTGAGGTCAAGGCCAGGCTCAAGAGCCCCGAAAGCATGTTCACCAAACTCGGCAAAGACGTGGAGGGGGAGGCGTATGACATTCGGGACATCCTGGCAATCACCTTCATCCTGAAGAGCAGGGACGACACCCTGAAGCTTTTTCATGCGCTGCAGAAGAGGGGCGTTATCCTGCAGGAAAACACCGCCTCCCATTCAATTACCCAGACCCTCTTCGATAGCCCTCTAAGTATGCGGGAAGCGGTGAGACGGCTGATGGTCAGCCTTGCGCAGAGCGGCGGGAGCGACGAAGCGCCTGCGGAAGAAGATCTCCTAGCCAATGCCGGAACGTTTTACGAGGCGCTGAGTGTAAACGCTGCCAGGAACCTGCATTCTTCACTCGGACACCGGAAATTCCAGTGCAAGATCGCCTTCTCCCTGGCGATCCACCACGCTGTCGATACCAACGAAATCATGATTCCGGGCACGCCGCTTTATATGATGCGGGACCGGGTCCGAAAGAAAACCCAGCAGCATACGTTGGGGGTGGAGCTGCGCATATCCGACGAGGAGAGTTGGCAGGCCTCCGAACAAAAAGGCGATTCCCACCATGATGCCTACAAGTTCCGCCAGCTGATCTCGGTGATGAACAGGGTTTTTTCCGGCAGGTTCCATATGCCTGAAGGGCGCATTGCCCAGCTGGGTAAAGACCAGGGAGTTCTGTTTTCCCCGGCAGAGAGAGAGTAGGCAGCTTCTTCCGGCACCGGACAGAGCAGGGCGGTTCCAGGTGGTGCTGCCAATGGAGCTCTTCCCAGGACGGCTTATGACGGCTTCAGCAGCTTTGACCGCCCCGTATCTTCACGGCAATTTCATTCCCTGCAGTCGAGACAGACCCGGTTCCTTTTTTTTTGGCCGGGTAAACTTATTGATATTTAGGGATATAATGAATTATGGAGTCTAAAGGACACTTCGGCGACGATAAATAAACAGGATTATGTGTTCTCGCATGATCAGGGGGACCGCCGGAAGAGATGCAGGCAAAATACGTATGAAACAAAGATTGCGTATCCTCAGTCTTGAGGACAACGAAGATGATTTCGAACTCATAAGGGCCAATATTGCCAGACAGGGCATTTCTTTTGAGGTGGTGCGCGTCGAAACAAGGGAGGCCTTTGTCAAGGCCCTGACCGGGGGCGGATTTGATCTGGTCCTTGCGGACTATTCACTTCCCTCCTTCGACGGACTGTCGGCGTTGGACGTAGTCAGGGAAAGATTTCCATGGATGCCTTTTATTTTTGTCTCGGGCGCCATCGGCGAGGAATTTGCGGTTGAAACGCTCAAACGGGGAGCTACAGACTATGTGCTCAAAGACAGGCTGTCACGGCTTGGGCCTGCAATAAGCAGGGCATTGGCCGGGGTGGCGGACCAGGCCGCCCGCGTTCGGGCGGAGAAAGAACTCGAAAACTACAGGGTGAATCTCGAAAAAGTGGTGAAGGAGCGAACGAACGAACTGAACAAGATAAACGAAAGGCTTCAGCGTGAGCTCGCTGAAAGAAGGAGGACTGAGGAGACATTATTCCGCCGGGAACAGGAATTCGCTGCGCTTGTTGAAAACGCTCCCGACATTGTTCAGCGTTTTGACAGAAAGTTGAGGCATCTCTACATCAACCCGGCAGTGAGTCTCCTTGCGGATGTGAGCCCGCAGGAGTTTATCGGCAAGACATACAGAGACCTGGGGTTTCCGGAGGACGTTGCCGGGGCATGGGAAAAGGTCCTTTCGGACAGTTTTGAGAAGGGTCTGGAAAAAGTGATCGAACTGGAAATGCCGACGCCCCATGGACGACGGTTTATCGAGGCCCGCCTCGTGCCGGAATTCTCTAAAGACGGTTTAATAGAATCTGTTCTGTCCATATCCCGTGATATTACGCACCGCAAGAAAGTTGAAGAAAAATTGCATACGGCGTCCATAACCGATGAACTGACCGGACTCTTCAACCGTCGGGGTTTTCTCATTTTTGCGCGGAAACAATGTGAAATTGCGAAGCGGCATAGAAGACACTTTTCCATTCTGTTCCTGGACATCGACGGGATGAAAAAGATCAACGACACGTTCGGGCACAAGGACGGCGATCAGGCCCTGGTTGATATCGCCGCTATTCTCAGGAAAACCTTCCGGGAGTCGGATATCATCGCCCGGATCGGAGGAGACGAGTTCACCGTTCTTATAACAGAGCCTCCCGGCGCTGAAATCAAGAAGACAGTTGATCAGCATATCGAGGAAAATCTCGGAATTCACAACGACCGGACAAAGAGAAAATATAAGCTGTCGGTCAGCATGGGGATGGTGCATTATGATCCTGATCACCCTCGCTCACTCGATGAGCTTCTCAATAATGCTGATGAGTTGATGTACAGGAACAAGCAAAACCGTCAGCTGCAGGGAGAGGTGAGTCAGTTATCCCGAAGAGGAAATAAGGACGAAAGGGCCTATGACCGTTATGAAATCGGCGGTCACGGCGTGGTTGGACTCCACGTGTCCGGTGTCAGCGTGATCGAAAATATAAGTCTAGGAGGCATATCCGTGAGGACCTCCCAGAGGCTGGCGAAGGATGCTGTTTACGAAATCAGGATGCGCACAGGGGACAATAAAGATTTGTCGCTTAAAGGTATTGTTGTCTGGTCTTTGCTGATCAGGGGTGTCAAGGCCGTTTCAGACAAGGATGCGTCCTATTATCTGGCCGGACTTAGATTCATTGAGGTAAACCGGCAGACCTTAAGATTTCTGGAAAAATTTATCCTCGGTCTGGGCGGGTGACTCGCCCGCACAGAGACAGCCGGGAAAAACGCGGCCGACCCAAAAGAGGTCCGCACCCTCACGTCCTTTCTTCCTCTGCGTCAGCGAGTTATTATGTATGAACCTATCTCAAAATCGGTTCTCGGTTCAATGCCGTCATTCCCGCAAGCCAAGCGCGTCGGGAATCCTTCTGAAAACAAAGAAAGATTCCGGACCTGCCTATCGGCAGGCAGGCAAGCCGGAATGACATAAAAAGCGGATATCATGATATTTCAATTTTGAGATAGGTTCATGTCATAAGTGCTGAAATTATTGCTTACGGGCCCTGTCCGAATGGCTTGCATATTCTGTTATAATTTCCATAATTATAGTTGTAATAAGGCATAAAGGGGGCGGACATGAAAAAGGCCGTTGTTTTTTTTGTCATTCTATTGTTCGCCTCTGTTTGCGGGGCGGCGGAAAGGGGGATCTCCGCCGATATTGCGAAGGCAAAAGAGGCCCTCAAAGACCGGACTGCAGGATATAAAATGTGCGGCAGCCGGATATGCGATGCGGATGTTCTTCTGGCTGTTCGAAATCCGCATGGAACGATCGACACGGTGAAGGTCGCCTATACGGGCGAAGTTTCGGGAAGCCGGAGAATCGAATTCGACGATCTCGGTCGGGGAATGGGCACCGCCTTCAGCGTCAAGGAAAAAGGCTGTGCCATTCTGGCCATGAAAAGGGCGACCCGGGACAGTCAGGGCAATATCAGGGACGCTGTTTATGTCCCATACTCGGATGAAATGAATACTCCGGAGATGAGAAGCCGGGGCATGGCTTATTTACGCTCCGTTGTCGCTGAGGCAAGGGCGAAACTGAAAAAGCTGAGGGTAAAATCCAAGGCATACCCCGGCAGGCTGGTCGCCGATATCGTTCCCTCCGATGTGCCCATAACGATCGCGCTTATAGAACATATCGATCCCGACGATTTCAACGCTTACCAGAAGGCAAGGAAGCCGATCACCCATCTTATCGACAAAGTCCTGGTTACCCTGGCTTTAAACAGGGAAGGGGCCTATCGGTTCTGCGGTTCGCCGGCGGGCGCCCGCGGACTTTTTCAGTTCACGAGGCCTACCTATGACCTGCTCCTCAAAAAATACCCGGGGGCCTCCCTCTGTCCCGGCTTCGTCCCGGGCACGGCGGATCATGTCAATGCGGCCATGGCTTCATTTTTGCTTTTTGACTCGGACCTTAACAATCTGGACAGAGCCAGGCTGAACTATTTCCGAAAGAGGCCTGAATTAAAGAGGCTGTTCATCGCGGCCTCGTATAACGGGGGACCGAAAAGAGCCGCCCATAACAGGCTTCTCGGCGAGACAAAGAATTACATTCAAAAATTCAGGGCGGTCTGGAGTAATTTCTTCCACCCCGCGAAAAAGAAGGCGAGAACCTAAAGGCGTCTTGCCGGATTCTGAAGGACGCAATCAATTGCGCCCCTACGTTGGACAATGACACAATGCCATGTATGCGATTCGGCATGATCACGGATTCATCCAATGTTTCCTTATTCATCATTTATTCACTATCCTGAAGTAAACTAAACTCAGTTATGAAAAAAATTGTCATGACGGGTATGTTTATAGGGTCATTCGCCGGCAGTTATGTTCCGCTTATTTGGGATGGCAGTGTCTTTTCCATGTCTTCTTTGTTTTTTGGCGCCCTCGGAGGTTTTATAGGCATTTGGGCCGGTTATCAGATAGGTAAGAATTGGGCTTAGGCCAATTATCTCAATTCGGAAAGTTTCTGCCGGGAGACCCTAAAATGCTGGTTATATGATGCGATAAAGTCAGATTTTGAAGTTGAAATTTTTCTCCAAAAGGAGCATAAATAAATTAAAGGTGAGCAGACCAAGTGGTGGTTTTGCTCTTCCTCGACTCGGCAGAAAGGTTTAGTAAGCAGAGACGTCGCTGTCTCAGGTCAGTACGAAGCAAGGTAAACAAAAACGCCGGGAAGGGAAGAACAAACACCACTTTTTTTATTGCCCGTCTGCCGGGGCATCAGTTGCCCGTCCGAATGTCCATGCCCCGGTCTTATTAATTGCCTGTATCAGGCAGGATAAGAAACCAACTTTGATGTTGACAGGCTGCCGGAACAGGAGTATCCTCAAATTAAGAGCAGCCTGCCAGGTGGTGGTCTTGCTCTTCTCGGCTCAGCAGAAAGGTTTCTAGGTCGAAGGACGTGGAATGCAGATGTAAAAGTATTACGTTGTACGTCTCGGGATGTTCAAACCGCTGAGGACTGAGAATGAGCAAACACCACTTTTTTATTGTCATGCCCGGGGATCGGGGATTTTTTCAGTAGCTGCCCGTCAGAGGCCGGTTCGAATTGATCTTCGATAATATGGGAAGTGCTATAGCGGTTTTTCCTTCTCATATCGCCTTACTTCAAGATTCAAGACGCGACCCCATTGCTTTTCTGTGTGTCAGCCATACTTCATCTTCAGAAGCAAAACCAGAAGCGTCAAAATCAAGCCGATAGCATTGGTAATAATTATTGGCTTAGAATTTATTGCAACGCCGTAGATGACCCACAGCAACAGGCCAACACCAAGAACAATATACATCCCTATAGAAATATCTTTAGTTGATTTTGATTTCCATGCCTTGATGACCTGGGGCAAAAAAGAAATGGTAGTGAAAACACCTGCTGCTAATCCTATGAGTGTTGCCTCGGTCATATTTGTCTAATAAGACTGCCATTCACAACATCCGGCTTAAGGTCCCGTTTCATCATGAGATTATACAGGATTCAAAGCAGGGATAGACAGTCCCGGGGACAAAAGGGGATCTCGGGCAATATTTGATTATGCATCGCATCGCAGAGGAGATCAAAGAG
>JBJKPE010000068.1:0-15270 GCA_046706685.1 Thermodesulfovibrionales bacterium
CAAGCTCCCTGACGTTCGATTTTATCCTCGTAGCCAGGAACTCGACGACATCTCCCGGAATCCTTCTTATGTCCATCATCTCCGCCTTTTTCTGGATGATGGCGATCTTCGTCTCCACGTCCGGGGGCTGGATGTCGGCGATGAGTCCCATATTGAACCTCGATCTCAGCCTGTCTGTCACCTCGCTTATTTCCCTCGGCGGCCTGTCGCAGGAGATGACTATCTGCTTCTGCTTTTCATACAGGCTGTTAAAGGTATAAAAGAATTCCTCCTGGGTTGCCGTTTTTCTGGCGATGAATTGTACGTCGTCCAGAAGCAGCAGGTCGAGGTTCCTGTATTTTTCCTTAAGCTCCACCATCTTATCGTGCCTCAATGATGACACAACCTCGTTCGTAAACTGCTCGGAGGAGACGTACATCACCGTAAAATCGTGCTTCTCGTCAAGGACGCGGTTACCTATGGCGTTCATCAAATGCGTCTTTCCGAGTCCTACACCCCCGTATATAAAAAGCGGGTTATAGGTCCTTCCCGGCGCCTCAGCCACGGCTATCGCCGCAGCATGGGCGAACTGGTTGCTGTTGCCGGTGATGAAATTCTCGAATGTATATTTCGGGTTGAGATAAATACCCCTGCTAGCCAGCCTGGTCCTTCTGTGTTCAAGTTTATCACTTATCTTCTTCTGCGTGTTGGGAAGCTTCTCCTCTATCCTGTACTTCAGATTCACAGGGTAGCCCACCACAGCCTCCATGGACTCCCGGATGATATTCGGATAAGAGTCTTCTATCCATTCTTTGAAAAACCTGTTGGGGATATCCAGGGTGGCCGTATTTTCCTTGATATGGGCCAGCTTTATCGGCTTAAACCAGAGATCGAATACGCTGCCGCCTATTTTCCCCTCGATTTTCGAAAGACTCCTGTTCCAGATTTCCTCTATAGTCATCTCAGTCATAAATGCCTTTATTAACAACTTACTAACAATTGTTAGTAAGTTTCAGGTTGGAAGGTAGGTTATTATAGCTCAATTCCATATTCCAGACAATATCCCTGTGGCCCCGGTGTCAGTATCCTGTGAAGTTTTTTCCAACTCTGCCTCTGTTTGTATCCCGGACGGCTTTCCCCCAGAGTTATAACAGACTATTCTTCTTTTAAATTAATAACTTGCCCCTATTTTTTACTTTTTAACACCACCTACGACTACTACTTATTTTTTAAATACTTAAAACAGTAAAGATAGTAAGTCTTACAGGCTGTGAAATTCCATACACAGGACCGATTCAGGGACACTCACAAAGAAAGTACCGTTGACAAAAAAATACCGTGGATAACCGCTACTACAGACAAGTATTCCCGTCTGGAAGGTTCCTCATCTATTCTATGAATCGGGAGCCGGTAATGACGAAAAAGTCCTTTTCCTATTCCTTCAGTAACAGCTTTCTGACATCTCCAGTCCTGATGGTAACCTTATGAGAGTCGAGATATTCAAGGAAAGGCAGGGCATACTTCCTTGTGGTATCGAGCAGGTCCCTGAAATCGGCAACCGTCATCTCCTTTTTTGTCGAAAAGAAACCTATGAGCCTGGCAATCATCTCCTGATAAACCTTGTCCGAGACGGAGAAGGTCTCGCTGATCCTGACCGTGCTTCCATCTTTTGCCAGGATGTTCAGAATGTCCGAAATATGTTTCTGATCCATCTGAAGCGCAGCCGCAAGTTCTTCCCTGGATGGCGGCTGAAAGCCTCCTTTTTCCAGGGCCTCAACGATTCTTGTCTTAAAGGTTTCTTCACTGCTCGTCAGCGCTATCCTGAATTCCTTCAACCTGAGAAGATTCTTTTCGGTGGCGACGTTTTCGAGACCGGACAATATGAAATTAAAAATCCTCGGCTCTATTCTCAGCTGGTTCCTGACTTCCTCCTTCGGCATGCCGTGCTTGAGAGGGTTCTTTTCGTGGAAGGTCCTGAGAAGCCCCACTATACCCTTCTGCAGGGAGGCCAGTGACTTCCTGTGAAGCAGGACGTCTTCGAACTGCAGTATCTCCCCTGATTTTTTCAGTTCTTCCAGCGCCTCTGAGACGGCGCCGGTTCCGGCATTGATCCAGCCCATGAGCCTCTGGACCGACATCCCTTCCGTCTGGGCATGCTCTGTCTTGAGAGAAATTTTTCTGGCCAAAGTTCCCGTATAAAAAACTTCGAGGCCGGAAACGACCTCTTTCCTCCTTCTCTTTGGCGGCGAGGGATCGAGAACCTCACCCCCGCCGAGTGTCTCCAGCGGAGAAAACCTCCTGATGATATAACGGTCTCCCGAAAGAACTATGACAGGGTCTTTCAACCTCAGCTGACAGTAACACGATTCGCCAGCCTTCACCTCATCCCTGACGTAAAGTACCACCCTGGCGACGGTCTCTGACGTGCCGGCATAGAAATGGACCAGACTCCTGCTCTTCAAAGCCGGCACGTCCTTCAAAAGTTCGACGAATACATCGAGTATCTTTGTCTGGCTGAAACTCGACGAGGTGACGGCAACATCCCCTCTGTTCAGATCGTCTTTTTCGACTGACTGAAGGTTGATTGCCACCCTTTGACCTGCAGATGCGGTCTTGATGGCTTTGCCGTGGCTGTGCAGACCCCTGACCTTAGTCCTGATGCCTGCCGGCAGTATCTCAAGCGGTTCATCCAGGGATACTTTCCCCGATATCGCCGTACCCGTGATGACAGTCCCGAAACCCTTAAGCGTGAAGACCCTGTCGATCGGGAGCCTGAAGAGGCCGTCAGAGGGCTTTGGAGCTATCGTGAGGGCCAGCTTCATGATCTCTTCCTTAAGCATCTCCACGTTTTCCCCGGTCTTAGACGATACCGGTATGACCGGGGCGTTTTCCAGAAAAGTCCCCTTTACGAAGCTCTTTAAGTCCTCACGGACCATCTCCAGCCATTCTTTTTCCACGAGGTCGGACTTTGTGATTGCGATCATACCCGATTTAATCTTGAGGATGTTGCAGATAGAGAGATGTTCGCGGCTCTGCGGCATTATCCCTTCGTCGGCGGCTATCACGAGCAGGACCATGTCGATGCCGCCGGCCCCGGCCAGCATGTTCTTGATCAGTTTCTCATGACCTGGCACGTCGACGATGCCAACAGTGAGCTCGCTGTCAGGGTAGACGATGTCTGCGAAACCTATATCGATCGTGATGCCGCGCTCCTTTTCCTCCTTTAGTCTGTCCGGGTCGATTCCGGTCAGGGCCTTCACAAGGGCGCTCTTTCCATGGTCTATATGTCCTGCTGTTCCGAGAATAATATGGCGCATGAGGTCCCCCGTTTTTTTCCAATTATAATATTTTTACTGTTGTATTTTGGTCAATTTTTTTTGTAAAGTACTCTACCGCGCATTGTCCGGCGCATCCGCCGGTTATGAATTCTTCCTGATACGATCGGGTTGATCTTTAATCTTTTCCGGAGGTAAGACGAGGTGACGCAAAATAAAAAGCTGAACTGCTGGGAGTTCAAAAAGTGCGGAAGGGAGCCCGGTGGCGCTCACGTGCACGACCTTGGAGTCTGCCCGGCGACTACCGACGAGAGGCTCGACTCAGTCCACGACGGCAGGAACGCGGGACGAAGCTGCTGGATAATGGCCGGCACACTCTGCGGAGGAGCGGTGCAGGGTACCTTCGCCCAGAAATACAGAAATTGCGAGATATGTGAATTCTACAAGAAGGTAAAAGAAGAGGAGTTCCCGAAGTTCCTGCTCTCGGCGGTGCTGATGAAGAAGCTGACTAATGGCAGGAAATAAGAGCGGCTTTTCCCCGGGTCCGTAAAAAGCGGCAACCCGCTTAAGGTTTATCCGGTTGCGGGGTGGAAAGCGCCGCGGCTACGGCCCTGATAATCCCCTTGATGTCGCTCTTTCTGATCGTCCTGGCGTCAAGAAGCAGACAGTCTCCCCTGATCCTGGCGATTACCGGCGGAGAGCCTCTTCTCAGCCGCAATTCCATTTCATTGACGGATATTCGCTGAGGTCTTATTGAAATGGCAAATGACGGGAACTCCACCTCAGGGAGGGAGCCTCCGCCAGCCCTGGAAGAGTCCTTTATCACATCGAAATGTTCGTCTCTTACCGCTGCGCGCAGGTCGGCAGCTATCTTTCGGGCCCGCGCGCCGATTTCTTCAGGAGGCTGGAAAAGCATCTGAAGTACAGGAATCTCCCGCGCCGCATGTTCTTCGTCCATGTATTCCATCAGAGTAGCCTCAAAGGCGGCGATAGTAAGCTTGTCGATCCTCAGCGCCCTGGCGAGGGGGTTTTTCCTGATCTTGTCCAGATATTCCTCCCTGCCGGCGATGATTCCGCCCTGGGGGCCGCCCAGAAGCTTGTCGCCGCTGAAGGTGACAAGATCCACTCCTGATCTTACAATCTCCTGGACCGATGGTTCGCCGTGGATTCCGTATTTCTTTAGATCCAGCAGGGAGCCGCTTCCAAGGTCATACAGAACCGGCACCTGCTTCTTCCTCCCCATGGAGACGAGGTCGCTGATCGGTACGTCCTCGGTAAACCCGACTATCTTGTAGTTCGACTGGTGCACCTTAAGAATCAGGGCGGTATTTTCGTTTACGGCGTCCCTGTAATCGTAAGGGTGGGTCTTGTTAGTTGTGCCTACTTCCCGGAGTACGGCGCCGCTTGCCTTCATTACGTCGGGTATCCTGAAAGAGCCTCCTATTTCAACGAGTTCGCCCCTTGATACTATGACCTCTTTGCCGCTGGCCATGCTGTTCAGACATATAAGCACGGCGGCAGCGTTGTTATTTACTATGAAGGCGTCTTCAGCTCCTGTAATCTCCCGCAGGAGCCGCCTGGTGTGGGAATGTCTCTGGCCCCTCTTTCCGGCCCGCAGGTCATACTCCAGGGTGGAATAGCCCGCGCCGACCCGCCTGACATGATCGAGCACCCTGTCTGATAGTACCGATCTGCCGAGGTTGGTATGCAGCACAATCCCCGTAGCGTTTATCACGGGAGCGAGGCTGTATGACGAGAGTTCCCCTATGCGTTCTTCTACATCCCCGATAAGGTTTCCAACAGGATCAGCCCTCAGCCCCTCCAGTATCTCTGTCCTCCTGGAGGCGATAACATCCCTGACAGCCTGGACTACGATTCTTCTCCGATGGAGAGTGAGCCACTGAATGCATTCAGGGGTCTTAAGCAGTTCATCGACAGAAGGCAGCCCTGAAAGAAGGTTCTGTTTACCGTCAGGAGCCAAACTAGGTGAGACCCATCTTCTTCAGGGTATCGTCGGCGGTGCTGGCACCAGGCGCTTCTTCAGGCAGGTAGAGCATCACCCCGCCTTTGACAGGCCGGATAATGATTTTCCCCTCCTGTGCGAGTTTGTTGGTCGTCTCCACAGGGTTCTCGCCGGCGAAGTATTTTTTAAACGCCTCATTGAACCCGGAATAAACGGAATGGATGCCTTTGTACCCGTCCTTTCTCAGGCTTACGACCGCCTTCCTGACAAATTGCTCATGCGAGAGTCTTTCTTCCATTTTCCCCCTCCTTCAAAAAGTTAATCTATAATATCAGAGAACAGATCCGCATTCTACTTCATCAAGGGGTCCGGGATGCCGGCCTCGGCGAATCCCTTATGTCTCAGGACGCAGCTGTCGCAGCGCCCGCAGGGTCTGAAGGAGCCGAAAGCAGCAGGCTGGGGGTCGTAACAGCTCCATGTGAGTGAATAATCAAGCCCCAGTTCCGTACCCTTCCGGATGATGTCGGATTTTTTCATCGCTATCAGGGGGGCCCGTATTCTAAACCGAAGCGCTCCCTCTACAGAGGCCTTGGTTGCAAGATTGGCCATCTTCTCAAAGGCGTCGAGGTATTCCGGCCTGCAGTCGGGATAACCGCTGTAGTCTATCGCATTGGCACCTATGAATATCTCATCGGCCTCGAGTACCTCGGCCCAGGCAAGAGCAAAGGAGAGAAAGATCGTATTCCTTGCGGGAACGTATGTGACAGGTATCCCCGATTGCGGAAAAGCGGACCTCGCAAGCCCGGCGGCCCCGTGCCCCGTGCCTTCCGCATCGTTTTTGGGCACTTCAATGTCCGAAGTAAGTGCGGACCCGGCAAACTCGCGCAGGTCGAACTTTATTACCAGGTGTTTTTCAATGCCGAGGGAAGAGGCGACCTTTCGGGCCGAATCCAGCTCTATTCTGTGTCTCTGATTGTAATCGAAGCTGAGGGCGTAAGCCCTGCCGCCCCCGGCCAGGGCCAATGAAAGGACAGTCGACGAATCAAGCCCGCCGCTCAGAAGAACAACACACCTATTTTTCATTGTCTTCCTTTACGCATGTCGGTCGTTTGTAATGATCTGGTCCTTTCTCGACGCCGACCTCTGCTGTTTCCTCAGTAAACGTCATCAGGGGTGCCTTCCACGCCGTCGGCTCCCGCGCTGCGGAGTATATAAGAGCCGCCCGAGACCCTGTAGATGAAATCTCTTCCCCAGGGGTCAACGGCATGCGGCATGCGTTCGATGCTGTCAGGATATGCTCCATGCGCTACCCTGTAAGTGTCTATCTGCGACCTGAGTTCCGAAACCTCCTCCGCAGCCCGTAATTTTCTGAAAGAGCCCCCCCGGCCTATCAATACAACAGAAAGAGCAATCACAAGAGAAAGGGCGATTGCGGCCGGAGCGAGATAATTCATAAACGGCAGACCCCGCTCTTTTTCCTCAGGTCCGATATCGCCGCCGACCGGCAGGGCTTCGGCTGCCTTCAGGACCCCTTTGTCGGCGAGAACCAGAAGTGTTTTGGAAACATGAAAGCTGTCTTTTGCCGTAAGATCTATGATGGTGCTTACGTCGTTTTCTCCATCGACGTATTGAAGGATCTCTTCCTCCTCGGCGGTGAGGGGTACGTTCTCCGTCATTTTTTTTGAGAAGACAGTCTCGAGGGTCAGCTTGCCTTTTATGAGGGACCATTCATCAAGTATGCGCAGTCCCTCCATGAGAAGGTGCTGAGTATCGATCGAAAATGAGAGTTCCTTGTCGGCAGGCACGCCCTGAGAGGTAAATTCATACGTCCCCTGTTTCCATCCGAAGAGTTGTATTACTGTTTCGGTAATCTGCCCCTTGATGATATCGATGATCGCCTCTTTTTCGGCCAGTCCTTTAGCCGCCAGGACTTTTCCCAGTCTGCCCCCTGTATGCCAATGCTCATCGAGGGCCGTCCGCAGATTCTCCTCGCTGATCAAGCCCTTTTTAACGAGAATCTTCCCAAGGCGGTTGCCTTCATTCCGCTTCCTGGACTCCGCGCCGGTAATGTTGCCTTCGACGAAGAGCAGCTTGATGCTGTCCATTCTGCCCTCGAGCGTCAAAACCCCCGTTTTCCGCTGAAAATAGATAAGCTGAAGGATGTCGGCAAGTCCGAAATCTGTCAGAGAGCCTTCTAGAGCCATCCCCTCGATATCCTCTGTCTGGTAATGTATTGAGCGGCCCCCCACAGCACTGCGGCCAAAGAGATTCCGAGCAGGCTGAAAAAGCCGAATCCCGACCGACCGCCGGGTGAAAAGACCGACTGCGTCAGCGGCAGCGAAACGAAGAAGAGAAACGGCCAGAGAAAAGCGAAACCGGACAGCATTCTTCCCGCATATATCTGTGACAAGCCGGGCAGTGTGAACGAGAGGACCTTCATCGTATTCCTCCGGTTTCTACCGTGGTTATAAATGGTAAGCAACCGCGAGACCCTCTCCTTCACATCTAGTTCATCGAGTTTGACAAGGGAGGCATAGCACTGATGGCACATCTGTCCCCACGCCATGCTCGTTTCACACTTCGCGCAAAGGATGGTGCTGCATTTTCTGCACCTGTAGGCCTTTTCCTTCAGCCGCATATTAAGCAGGTAATACCCCCCAAAAAGAAGCAGCGAGAAGAATGGCAGAAACACCACAGGCGCAGGCGTCATGCCGAGGGCCGAAATTTTTCCGTAACGGTTGCGGATATATTTCCAGAGCGCCGCCGGCGCCAGGGTTTCATCGGCGGTAAACCTGTTGGGGTTCCTGGAGGACTCCATGCTGTAGAGTGCCACAGCGTCCCTGTCAAGGCCCAGGGCGGATTTGTAATAGCTGTTACCATTTGTAAAATCAAGCTGCTCCCTCGCGACCTGGGACATATTGTAATATGCGGAAGCAACAGGCCTTACGTTGAGCGCCTTGGTGTAATAACCGAAGGCCTTGCCCAGATACGATTTCCTGCTTTCCTCAAAGTTGTAAAGACCTATATAACAGTTGCCGAGATTTACGTATACCCTTGCATCCGGCCTTTCCCTGAGAAGTTTTTCGTTCAGGGCGATGGCATCTTCATAGCGGCCCTCGCGCTTAAGCGCCAGGGCATAGGTAAAGAGGGCGTCATAGTCGTCATCACCGTCAAGGACTGAAAGGGCATACCTGTTGCCCTGGAAGCCGTTTGCCTGTACGATCGCCTTCAGACTTCCCGAGGAATATGCGTTAACAAATTCAGAGGCGGTCTGAAAAAGGAGGGGGGAACAGAGGAGAAACAGGAGGTAAAGATATACCAGAATCCGGTCGGGCTTGCTCATGTAGACGGAAAAAAGAACCAGCAGACCGCCTATCAGGACCAGGGGCCCCGCAAATGCGGCCAGGAGAAGGACCAGCAGCGTCGCCGCTCTGGGCCCCGATTCGGAGATATCATGCGCCAGCAGCGGGACATCTGCGGCAAGCCTGGTGACTATGACAAGACCGACAGCAACAATGAAGGAAAAAACAAGGCTGAAAAACAGGGAGGCCGCCAGCGAAAAAGACCACCAGAAATTTCTGAAATATGCTGTCATACCCTGGATCAGATAATTGATACTCTTGAGCATACCCTGGCCCGAAAATGAAAAACTCGCCCGTGACAGCGCCAGATATGCAGCCGGAAGGTCAGGCGCACAGGTGACGGCTTTTTCCAGGAGTCTCTCGGCCTCGGGCTTGTTCATTCCGGCCTCCGCCATAAGGTGATAGGCGCAGGCATCTGAATTTCTGACTCCCCTGTTCAGCTGTTCTTCGGGCGTACCCTCAGCGCGGCAAAAAGACGGAAAGACCACGCAGACAAGGAGAGAGATCGCAAGCAGTTGTCTGATCACTTACCGCCCACCTTCGGTTCCAGCCCCCGGACAAGGCGTGATATATTGTCCCTGTGCCTGATAAACAGCAGAGCTGTCATAACAAAGGCGACGGGAAGTTTTTCCATGGAATCAAGGACGGTTATGCTCAAAGGCAGAAGGCCGAAGGCGACCAGCGCCGCCAAAGAGGAATATTTAGTGATGAGAGCAGTCATCAGCCATATTATAATAGTAAAAAGACATGTTTGTGGAGAGTAGACGCCTAAAACGCCGAGGCTCGTGGCCACCCCTTTGCCCCCCCTGAATTTCAGGAATACCGAAAAATTATGCCCGAATATGGCGCACAAACCGATGATTCCCGCCATTGCCGGACCGGCCCCGAACTGCCTGCCGATCAGCACGGCTGCGGCACCTTTTGCCATATCCCCTGCCAGGGTGAAAAGCGCCGGCCATTTACCGGCTGTGCGCAGGACGTTCGTTGCCCCGATGTTGCCGCTGCCTTTTTTTCTCAGGTCAATGCCTCTGCTTCCCGCTATGATCTGCCCGGTCGGAACAGAGCCGATAAGGAAGGCGGCGGCGCCAAGGATGAATATATTCAAATCCTTCTCCAGAAACTCAAGGTGTATTTAACCGCAGAAACGACGGAGAGTACCAGGGCCACCCAGATAAAGACAAGACCTATATCGTAGAGGTCCACGGGCAGGTGGTCGAAGATGCTGCCTGCCAGGATGAGGCAGAGTATTGCCGTTATCTGCGCGCCCGTCTTGAGTTTTCCACCCATCTCGGCAGGTATCACGATATCTCTCGAAAGGGCCACCACCCTCAGGGCGGTGACGAGGAATTCCCGCACGATCAGGATTATGGCTATCCATGCCGGAAGCCTTTCCATGTCCACAAGGACGATCAGGGCGGATATTACCAGGAATTTGTCCGCGATCGGGTCCATGATGACGCCGAATTTGGTCACCTGCCCTGAGCGGCGGGCCAGGTAGCCGTCGAGGAAATCGGTGATCGACGCAATCCCGAATACCCCCGCGCCGAGGACTGGGTAGCTGTAAACGGAGAGCACGAAGAAGGGGATCAGGAAAATTCTGCTCAGCGTGAGGACCGTCGGTGCGTTAAGTTTCAAAGTACCCATCAACAATCTTCTTCCAGAGGCCCTTTGACTTCAGGATCAGGTCGCTTACCTCCCTTACCGCTCCTCTGCCGCCCCTGTTGCTCGTCACGAGCAGGGCGTATTTCTTCGTCTCCTCATCGGCATCACTGACGGCCACCGACAGGCCTGCCATCGCCATGACCGGCGCATCGATGATGTCGTCACCCACATAGGCTATCTCTTCATCGGACAGAGAGTATTTTTCCGCAAGATAGGCATATGCGGCCCTCTTGTCCATACATTTCTGATGCACCTCGGTGATGCCGAGCTCCCGCGCCCTCCTTTCAACGACCTCCGAAAAACGCCCCGTGATTATGGCGACCACAATGCCGGCATGGAGGAGCATCTTGATACCGTGACCGTCTCGCACATGGAATGACTTGTACTCGTTGCCGTTGTTGTCCAGGACGATACTGCCGTCCGTAAGAACGCCGTCAACGTCGAGAATAAGGAGCCTGGTTTTACTGGCGGTCTCCGCCAGTGAGAGGCTGAGGCGGCCTTCCCTGCTCACGCGATCCCCTGTCTGAGAATGTCATGTATGTGGATTATTCCGACGGCGCGGCCATGTTCATCGGGAACTACAAGAGCGGTTACGGAAAGCTCCTCCATTATCGATAACGCCCTGGCGGCAAGTTCGTGTACAGCCACGGTCTTCGGGTTCTTCGACATGACATCCGCGGCGCTCAGATCAAAAAAAGTCTTGCCCCACTTTTCGATGCCCCGCCGCACGTCCCCGTCTGTGATTATACCGAGGGTCTTCCCGTCCCGATCGGTGACAACGGCGACGCCCAGCCGCTTGGACGATATCTCCACAACGGCCCTGGTCATGGGCATGTCCGGCGATATAAGCGGAAGCGCATCTCCGCTGTGCATAAGGTCGTCCACCCGCGTCAGAAGCTTTTTACCGAGCGCACCCCTCGGGTGGAAAAAGGCGAAGTCTTCCTCCTTGAACCCCCTCTTGATCAGGAGTGCCACGGCGAGGGCGTCGCCCATTGCAAGCGCCGCGGTTGTCGAGGCCGTCGGCACAATGCCCAGCGTGCAGGCCTCCTCCTTTACCGAGACGTTCAGACTGACGTCGGCGGCCCGCGAAATGGTGGAACGAGGGTTGCCGGTCATGGCGATCAGACGGACATTGAACCTTTTGACGAAGGGGATCAGTCCGACCAACTCCTCCGTCTCGCCGCTGTTTGAGATGGCGATGACAGCATCGCGGGAAGTAACCATCCCCAGGTCTCCGTGGCTCGCCTCGGCCGGGTGCATGAAGAAGGAGGGGGTGCCTGTCGAGGCCAGGGTAGCGGCTATCTTTTTCCCTACGAGGCCCGATTTGCCCATCCCGGTGACAACCACCCTTCCACTGCTTTCATAAATGACCTTCACCGCCTGCTCGAAATTACCGTCGAGCTTTTCGATAAGTCCGGCGACGGCGTCTGCTTCGGTCTTCAGGACCTTTCTGGCTATATCGAGCATATTATCCATTTGCTACGCGCCACCTCCGGATGCAAGCGCCAGTTCATGGAAGGCCTTCATGGTTTTCAGGAAGGGCTGAAGGGAATCCAGTGCGATCATATTAGGTCCGTCGCACAACGCCTTCTCAGGCTCCGGATGCACTTCCAGAAACAACCCGTCGACCCCCACCGCCACGGCAGCCCTTGCCAATGGTTCCGCAAATTCCCTCTGGCCGCCCGAACTGGACCCCTTGCCGCCCGGAAGCTGCAGGCTGTGAGTCACATCGAAGACCACCGGCTGGCCGAAGGAGCGCATAATCGGCAGGCCCCGGAAGTCGACGACCAGGTTGTTGTAACCGAAAGAGGCACCCCTTTCGGTAAGGAAGAGTTTTGAGTTACCCGTCGACAGAAACTTCTCCACTATGTTTTTCATGTCCCACGGCGCAAGGAACTGCCCCTTTTTAACGTTCACGGGCCTGCCGGTACCTGCCGCAGCCAGGACGAGGTCGGTCTGTCTGCAGAGGAAGGCCGGGATCTGGAGAACATCCAGGACCTCCGAAGCCGGACCCGCCTCCTCTACCGAGTGGATGTCAGATAGCACAGGCAGGTCGTATCTGCCTTTCACATCGGACAGCACCCTGAGTCCCCGCTCGATGCCCGGACCTCTGAAAGAGTTCAGTGAACTGCGGTTTGCCTTGTCGAAGGAGCTCTTGAAGATCAGTGGAAGACCGGCGGCCGAGCATATTTCGCGCAGTCTTTCCGCCGTATAAAAAGTCACGTCCTCGTTTTCGATTACGCAGGGTCCCGCAATGATAACAAGCGGCCGGCCGCCGCCGATGACTATCCTGTCGCTGATCTTTATTTCCATAGGCTTGTTCAGATCCACTGCGTATTATAACACCAAAGGCCCGCTATGGCCGCAGGCGAAAACGGGCCGACACCGTATCACCACCCCAGCCCCTCTTTGCCGACGAAAGGATTTGTGCCTCCTGTGGCAAAGGGAGAGCAGGAAGATTTTCTTGAAAAGGGAACCCTTTACTGCATGATTGCGCCGGCGCCGGCACGCATTTCCCGGTCAGTTACCGCGCAGCAGCACAAGATTGCGTCTTGTGCGAGGTTACGCTTATCCCGTTCGCTCTTCAGCGAAGGGGAAGAGCGACCTCTTCTCCTTCAGGGCTGCCCCGATAAAGGCACTGAACAGGGGATGGGGTTCCGTCGGACGGGACTTGAATTCCGGGTGGAACTGGCACCCCAGAAACCAGGGATGGTCCTCTAGCTCGACGATCTCCACAAGTTCCCCGTCCGGGCTGGCCCCGCTGATCCTCATGCCAAGCTGCGTCACCCTGCCCCGGTATGCGTTGTTGAACTCATACCTGTGCCGGTGCCTCTCTGAAATTTCCTTTTGACCGTATGCGGCAGCGGCGAGGGTGGCCGGTTCGACAACGCAGGGATATGCGCCCAGACGCATGGTGCCGCCCTTCTGGGTGCTCTCTGTCCTTTCCTCGATCTTTCCCTTTCTGAAATCGTACCATTTTTCCATGAGGTAGATGACAGGTGCCTGCGTGTTGAGATCGAATTCCGAGCTGTTGGCATTCAGACCGCAGACATTGCGTGCGAATTCAATGACGGCGCACTGCATACCGAGACATATGCCGAAATAGGGTATCTTTTTCTCTCTGGCGTAGCGTATGGAGTCGATCTTGCCCTCTATACCCCTGTACCCGAAGCCGCCCGGTACCAGGACGCCGTCTGCCTCGGAAAGGTAATCTGTCGGTCCGTGGACTTCGACCTCTTCGGAGTCTATCCACTTCAGGTGTACGCGGCAGTCATTTGCTATCCCGCCGTGGATCAGCGCCTCGGTGAGGCTCTTGTAAGAATCCTTGAGATCGACGTACTTGCCGACGATGGCGATTGTCACCTCGTGCCGCGGTTCCTTTATCTTCCTCACGATGTCCTTCCAGGGGGTCAGTTCGACTTTCATCGCGGGCAGACCCAGCTTCCGGACTATCTGCTGATCGAGTCCCTCCTCACTCAGGGCCAGCGGAACTTCGTAGATCGTTTCAACGTCCATGGCGTTGATGACAGCGTCGCCGTCGAGATTGCAGTGAACCGCTATCTTCCTCTTTGCCTCCGGGGGCAGCACCCTGTCGGTTCTGCAGAGGAGGACATCGGGCTGGATACCGATGGCGCGAAGCTCCTTGACGCTGTGCTGCGTCGGCTTGGTTTTCAGTTCCCCCGAGGTCTTTATATAGGGCAGCAGCGTGAGATGGACATAGAGGACGTTCTCCCGGCCGACGTCATATCGCATCTGCCTTATGGCTTCGAGAAAAGGCAGGCTTTCTATGTCTCCGATGGTGCCGCCGATTTCGACTATCACGACGTCGTAACTGTCGCCGACTGACTTGATCGCCTGCTTTATCTCGTCAGTGATATGCGGCACCACCTGCACGGTGTCGCCCAGATAATCGCCGCGGCGTTCCTTTGAAATGACATTATAGTAGATCTTTCCGGTCGTGAAATTGTTGCCCTGGGCCATCCTTATGTGGGTAAACCGCTCGTAATGTCCGAGGTCGAGGTCCGTCTCGGCACCGTCGTCCGTCACAAAGACCTCGCCGTGCTGAAAAGGGCTCAGCGTGCCCGGATCGACGTTGATGTAGGGATCGAGCTTCTGGATCGTTACTTTCAGACCGCCCGCTTCGAGCAATGCCCCGATCGAGGCTGCGGCAATGCCCTTGCCCAGTGACGAAAGTACGCCGCCCGTTATAAAGATGAATTTAGGCATTTTTCTATCCTTTCCAAGTCCTCGGGAGTGTCAACCCCCATGGTTTCCAAAAAAGTCTCCCTGACCTTGATGCTGAAATTGTTCCCTATGGCGCGAAGCTGTTCAAGACTCTCTATTGTTTCGAGTGTCGTGGGGGGCATGGAGGACAGTGCGGCGAGCACGTCCTTCCGGTAACTGTATATTCCGATGTGCTTATAGATGAAAAAATCCGGACTCCGGTCCGGGTGGATGCCCTCCGCACTTCCGTATCTGCCCGCTTCCGTGCCGAACAGATCTCTGTGATATGGAATCGGGGCCCGCGAAAAATAGAGGGCGAAGCCCTCCGCGTCGAAGACTACTTTTACGACATTGGGGTCGAACACTTCTCTCCAGACCGTGATCTTCTTCGCCAGGGTGCCGATCGACGCGGTCTTGTCATCAAGAAGGGATATCACTTCATCGATCATTTCTCCCCGGATCAGCGGTTCGTCTCCCTGGACATTGACGATTATATCATGGTCCATTGAAGCGGACGCCTCTGCAATCCTGTCGGTGCCGGATACATGGTCTCCCGAGGTCATAACAGCCTTGCCCCCAAACGACAAAACGGTTTCGAAGATCGTTTCGCTGTCTGTTGCGACTATGACATCCGCGGAGAGGCGGGAGCGGAGTGCATTCTCGTACACATGCTGAATCACAGGTCTGCCCTTCAGGAGTGTAAGAGGCTTTCCCGGAAAACGGGTGGATGCGTATCGCGCAGGTATCAGGACAATCGACGACATATATCTATTAAGATTTAATTATATAACAATCCGCGCGAAAT
>JBJKPE010000069.1:0-27206 GCA_046706685.1 Thermodesulfovibrionales bacterium
AGACTTGCATTTCAAATTCGTCATTCCCGAGGTAGTCGTCGGGAATCCAGGTTTTCAGAGAGATTGGATGCCCGATTAAGATCCTCGGGCATGACTGAAAAGGGAGGGCAGAAATATATAAACTGCCAGTAGGGAGCGTCTTTTTTGTTTTCCGGCCTCTCACCGGAAAACAAAATTCGCCATGCTCTGCGCCCTCTGCGCCTCTGCGGTGAAGTGCATTTTCTTATGCCGTATTGCTGAACTATTAAGGTGCATACAATTTCGCTATTGTTAATATGGAAAACCTGAATTATACAGTCGTCATTTTTTCCTTCCTTTTTCTTGTTGTCATCCTCCTGTCCATATTCAGGGCGCTCATTAATTATCACAGGAAGAAGATAAAGAAGGAAGAAAAGGACACGACGCAGGTCGGTTTTGTGGTGGACACCTTTCACGAGCTTGTGGCGAGACTGAAGGAAAAGGAGAGGGAACTCGAAGAGCTGAAGAAAAAGGCGGAAGACAGGGCATCTTCGGTAGAGATATACAACGAAGACATTCTCCAGAGCGTGCCCAGCGGGGTGATCAGTTTTGACCGGGATTTGATTGTCACCAAAATGAATTCAGCCGCCGGAAATATACTCGACCTGAAAGAGGAGGACGTTATAGGGAAGGGATATGATTCGGTCTTCAGCAGCCGGGTCGCCGACATTATAAGGGAGAAAAAAACTGTAGACAGGGCCGAAATTGCCTGTGTCACGCCGGGCGGCAAGAGGATCTGGCTGGGGCTGAACATGTCGCCCCTGAAGGACTGTTCGACCAATACTATCGGACAGATACTGGTATTCACGGACCTGACGGAGCTGAAAGCCTTCCAGTCTCAGATGGAGTTGAGGGAGAGGCTTGCCAATCTTGGCGAGATGTCGGCGGGGATAGCCCATGAACTCAGAAATCCCCTCGGCGTCATATCGGGTTACACGAAGATACTGATGAAAAAAGCCGATAAGGGCTCTGTGGCGGCTGTTGAGGCGATAGCCAAAGAGGTGGAAGTAATGGACAGGATAATATCCGATTTCCTCTCCTTTGCAAAGCCGACTGAACTGGTGCAGTCGGAGGTCGATCTCGGAGAGCTGATAGACGGCTGTATACAAGGGATTGAAGACTCCTCAAAAGGCGTTCGCATTGTCTGCGAGCCTGGCGCCCTTGCCGTGATACGTGGCGATGAGGTGCTTCTCAGGCAGTCCGTTACGAATCTCATCCGGAACGCGGTCGAGGCGACGCCCGAGGGAGGAGAAGTGAGGATCAGTGCCGGCGTCGACGACTTCCTTCACCTGTCGGTCTCCGATACTGGCCATGGAATGGCAGAAAACATCAGGGACAAGATATTCCTTCCCTTCTACACCACTAAGGAAAGGGGCACGGGCCTCGGCCTTTCCATCGTCCACAAAGTTGTGGTCTCGCACGGGGGCACAATCGATGTCGAGAGCAGCGAAAAGGGTACGACCTTTACGATCAACCTTCCGAAAGCCCTGATTGTGGATGAAAAGACCGCGAAACGTGAAAAGTGAAGGGTCGGGCTGAGAAGCTGGCAAGCTATCAAGCCGGCAGGTCGCAAGGGTAAAGGGGTTTTCACTATTCACTGTCGTTATTAACCCGGCAATCAAATAGTTGAATTTTGTCATTCCGGCTTGTCCGGAATCTTTCTTTGTTCTTACGATATTACGCCGTCCGATCCCCGACAAGCGAGGATGGCGGCTTACGGTATTATGTTGCCGGGTTAATAGCTTGCCGGCTTGTAAGCTTGTCAGCCTGTTGGCGGTTGTGTAACGTTTATATAATGCTATAGAAAATTTACATAGTTCTTACCAATTTGGCCCTCCGTTTTTCCGTTTTTATCGCTTAGATAGACCTTCGGCATAGTTGATCAGAGTGAATGACCCTCTGGCACTGAATGTGCATCAATTTTTGGAACTGAAGAAGAAATAAATCGAAACAGCGAGGCGGGCTAAGTGAAAAACGTTCTGCAGTTTGTCTTCGAAAGAATGCCTGACGGAGTGATCGTCTTCGGCGGGAACATGGATATCCGCTGCATCAATAAGAAAGGAGAGTTTTTTCTCCGCCGGTATAGACCTCCTGATGAGATGGAGTCCATTACCAGGAGGATCCTGGATGCCATGCGCTCATCCCGGCTGAAAGAACTTTTCCCGGGAGAGGTCCGCATGGAAAAAAGAATTGACGGGTCGCCGAACAAGTGGCTGTTCAGGTTTTATTTCTCCGAAGAACCGGAGCCTCTTGTTTGTATCTTTATGACTGAGCAGACCCTGTCCGATAAAGTGGATATTAATGGGATAAGGCGGCAGTACGGACTGACAAGACGGGAAACGGACGTACTCAGACGAGTGCTCGACGGCCTGAAAAACGCGGATATCGCCGATGTTCTCGAAATATCGGAACAGACGGTGAAAGACCATCTCAGTAATATGTATGTGAAGATCGGCGTTGACAACAGATTCGGCCTGGCCCGCCTGCTCATGAACTCTCCCGAGCAAAATAGTAAATCGTGAATAGTAAGTAGTAAAAAGTGAAAAGAAAATAGAAAAAAGTGAAAAGAGGGGTAGGGGGGGCTGATAGTTTTTTTGCAAGGCTTGTAAGTTTCTCAGCTTGTGAGCTTGCCGGCTTGCAGGGCTTGTACGCCTGTAAGCTTGCCAGCCTGATAGCTTGTCAGCGTTTTGGTCTGTCGTTGCCTATAGCCCATTGCCTCTCGCCTGTCTTTTAGTCGGTCCTTGCCTCTTGCCTTCGTGCCTTTTGGCTTCTTCTTGTTGACACAAAGGGGAAAAAATTGTTATCGTTCAAAAGATGAACGATGAGCGCTTTTCGGTCTCCGAACAACATAAGGCACTGCAGATCCTTGATGAACTTTCCGCCGACGAGTCTCTGACACAGAGGGACCTGAGCGGCAGGCTCGGGATAGCCCTCGGTCTGGTCAATTCATATCTGAAGAACCTTGTCGCGAAAGGCTATATTACGGTTAGGTCCATACCTCCCCGAAGGTATGCCTATTTCCTGACACCGAAGGGATTGACAGAAAAGACCAGGCTTACCTACGATCTTCTTCACGACTATACAAGGATCTACCGGGAAGCCAGGAGTGGGTTCAAGAGGTTGTTTGCAGGACTCAAGGCGGAAGGGACAAACAAGGTCGTCTTTGCCGGATCGGACGAGGTTGCCGAAATCGCGTACATTACCTTACAGGAAATGGGACTGCATCTTTCCGGCGTTATCGATGAGGAACTGGCGGACAAGACTTTTTTCGGCTGGAATGTGAAGCCGCTGAAGGACATTAATTCTTTCAAATATGACAAAGTCGTTGTCGCCTCTTATCTTAAGAGAGAGAAGCTTTACAATGAACTCCTCCGTTACGGGGTTGCTGAGGAATACATAAAAGACGTCTTTGCGGCATGAGATCGTGCCGCTCAGGCGCGGGCCGGAAGTAACCCGGTCCTGAAAGTCCTGGTACGAAGCACCTCTTCCGTACCAGGCGAACCGTAGACCGGCAAAGCGCCGGCTACCTTCACTGAATGTGAGGACAGAAGACAGATACAACTTTTTTTGTGGGCCTGACGACCTGGATGACGGTAGTCCGTCCAAAATCAGGGAAAAGGCAAAAAAGAAGGCACGAGGCAATGGGCTATGGGGCATGGGCGACAACATGCCGGCAGGCTGCAAATGCAAAACGGAAATGCATTCACCGCAGAGACGCAGAGGGCGCAAAGGGGTTTAATTATATATTTCTGCTGAGAGGGCAGAAATATATAAACTGCCGGTTTTCATCACCATCCTCAGGAGAAAACATCGGTTGAACGTCAACCGGATGAGATCTGAGCAAAAATGCGGGATATTTTTTTTGTTTTCCGTCCCCTCACCGGAAAACAAAAATTGACTATTGCTCTGCGATCTCTGCGTCTCTGCGGTGAATTGTTTCTTTAGTGGTATGGAGGTCAATATGGTTCATATTTTTACTGTGAGCGGTCGCAACTTCCGGGGTTTTGCGCTGTGCACCGTGCTCCTGGCGCTTTGCTTCTGCAGTTCCTTTGCTTACGCGGCGGGTCCGTCAGCCGGCATTGCCAAGTCGCCTCAGCTTGACGTCAGTAGTCTTCCGCCGGGCATCGCAAAACAGATAGAAAAAAAGGGCCAGGCCGATGTACTTGTCGTGCTGGATGACAGTGACGCGAGGGCCTTTGCCGCTCAGCAGAGAAAATCCCTCGGTCTCAGGTACGACAATCCTGCTATTCTTGCCGGAAAGGTCCGTCTCCTGAAGCAAAAAAAGGATACTGTACTGTTGAGGATATCGCAGCAGGATTACAAACTTATCGGAAATTACGACTATTTTCCTGTTCTCTTCCTGAGTGTCAATGCCCGCGCACTTGCCGGATTGCAGCATATGAGCGAGGTAAAGACGATAAGCGAAAACCGTGCCCTGACACTCTTCTACACCGACAGCCAGAACCTCATCAATGTCCCCAACGCCTGGACTTATCTGTCCCCCGCTCTGCCGGGAGCCGGCACGGCAGTGGCCGTTCTTGACACGGGGGTCAATTATTCGCTGAGTGATTTCGGTACCTGCACGGCGCCGGGCTCCCCTGGCTGCAGCGTTGCATACGAGCAGTGTTTCGGGACCCAGGGGACCGGTGGGACGCCGAGTTGTTACTCGGACAACTCACACGGGACTAACGTTCAGGGTGTCATTCTTCAGGTGGCGTCCGACACGAAGCTGTTTTCTCTCGATGTCTTCAGCACTGACGGTTATGCCTATGACAGCGATATCCTGACGGCCCTGGACTGGGTTGTTGCGAATCATACTGCTGACCATATCGTTTCGGTGAATATGAGCCTTGGGGCGGGAGGCTATACCTCTCCCTGTCCCAACGACCCTCTTGCCCCTGCTATAAGCACCCTCAGGAGCGCCGGTGTGGCCACCGCCGTGGCGTCCGGAAACGGTGCGCTGGGCAGTTCGATCTCATCTCCCGCGTGCGCGCCGGATGCAATATCCGTGGGCGCGGTTTACGCCAACAATTACGGACCGCTGGCATGGTCGATCTGTACCGATGCAACAACGGCGGCGGACCAGGTGACCTGCTTTTCGGACAGTTCATCTTTTCTGACGCTCCTTGCGCCGGGGTCGATTATAACCGCAGCCGGGATTACAATGAGCGGTACCTCGCAGGCGACGCCTCATGTCGCGGGTTCGGTTGCGGTGCTTAAAAGTCAGAACAGCGGCCTGACGGTTGATGAGGAGGTGGCCAGGCTGCAGGCCACAGGCGTGCCCATTCTGGACAGCAAGAGCGGAGTTACTACGCCGCGCATCGATCTCTACAATGCGGTCTCGGTTACAACTCCCATACTTATCGCGAGTCCGGCAGGTCTTGACTTTACTGCACCCGGGGCGGCGAATCCCCCGAGTCAGACGCTCAAGATCATAAACGGAGGTGTCGGCACACTGAACTGGGCCGTGGATAACGGAGGGTCGACGTGGCTGGTGCCAACGCCTTCCTCGGGGACCGGCTCGGCCGATGTCTCGGTCGGCATTGATACGACCGGCCTCAGTCCCGGTGCATACAGCGGCCAGCTTACGATAACAGCAACGGGCGCAGTGAATTCGCCCGCGACCGTACCGGTAACCCTCAATGTGCCTGACCCGGCCTACAGCGATGATTTCGAAACCGGCACACTGACCAGGCTGCCATGGGTTTCCGGCGGGAACGGGTCATGGTTTGTGCAGAGTAATACGGTCTATGGGGGAAGTTATGCTGCGCAGTCTCCTGCGATGACCAACAGCCAGTCCAGTTATCTCCAGGTCACGCTGAACGTGACCACTCCGGGATATGTTTACTTCTGGCTCAAGACGGATACGGAGCCTACTTATGATAACGTCAAATTCTGGATCGACGGGACGAACCAGGGTCTATGGACCGGTTGGTCAGGAAACACCGATTGGACCGCTGTCAGGTCTCAGATCGAGGTAAGTCCCGGGCTTCACACCTTCAGTTGGGTGTATTCGAAAGACTCGTCTGTATCGGTGGGGAGCGACGCCGTCTGGCTCGACGATGTTTTCTTCCCTCCGTTTAATATGGCGTCTGTCTCACCGTTGTCATATGACTTCGGGGAGGTGGCTTTGGGCGGTACGTCCGCCGTCGAGACCTTTACAGTGACCGACATTGGAGGGGCAAACATTACACTTGGCAGTGTTTCCATCTCCGGCACTAATGCCACGGAGTTTGCGATCTCTGCGGACAACTGCTCCGGCCAGACCCTGACCGCGTCCGGGACTTGCACTGTGGGTGTGACTTTCAGCCCGGTGACGCAGGCGGACGGCAAGAGCGCGTCGCTCCTGATTCCGCAAGCGGGCTCATCGGCTGTTACCGCCGCTTCACTGAGCGGAACGGGGGGGCTGAAACATCAACTGACCATCAACAAGAACACCGCCAGCACCTCGGGAACGGGCGTAGTGACCAGCTCGCCGGCCGGAATAGATTGCGGGAGCTTATGTTCGGCGCGTTTCTTCGATGCTTCGACAGTCGGACTGACTGCGGTTCCGGACCCGGGCTCCTTCTTCAGCGGCTGGTCCGGCGGAGGCTGCAGCGGCAGCGGCTCATGCAGTGTTACCCTTTCAACGGACACAACCGTTTCAGCGACCTTCGAGACGATACCTCCCACCGCTAATTTCAGCGGTTCTCCGCTTTCAGGGGCCGCGCCTCTCTCAGTTACCTTTACCGATGCCTCTTCGGGCAATACGACCGCCTGGTCGTGGGACTTCGGCGACGGCGGGTTGAGTTCACTACAAAATCCGGTTTACACGTATACCAATCCCGGGACATATTCAGTGTCACTGACGGCGGCGAACCCGGGAGGCTCGAATACACTGACTCAGCCGAACTATGTGAGCGTTACGTGTCCTGTCTCTCCCAATGACGTGCGAATTCCGAGGCAGACGTCGCTATATTTTTCCACTCTGCAGCCTGCCTTCGACGCTGTATTGATGTATGGGGATACCATCGAGATTCACGACGGTGTCACTATCGTAGATACCCCGGCCCTGAGCGGCTATCAGACGGTAACCCTGAGGGGCGGATACGATCCGTGTTTTACCACCAGTTCCGGCTACAGCACGATTCAGGGCTCTCTTACCGTGGCGAACGGGACCTTAACGGTTGACGGAATAATAATAGAATAACACCGCAAAGCGCAAAGGAAAAAAGCGCATAGGGCATAGCGTAAAAAAAAGTGAAAAGACTGCATAAATCACGAAAGGCGCGTGGCGCATAGTGTTAAGAAATAAAAAATTTAACCCTACACAACGTCCGTCTTGCCTAATTGCCTTGGCTGTTCGCCGTTGTTATCATTTTTATTCCTCTGTTTCTTCCTATTTTTTTGCGCTATGTTCGTTGAGGTTTTTTCTGCTGCTCTATGCGTTCCGTGCAATTCAATCTTTTGCCCCATGCGCTATACCCCATGCGCTATGCTCTTAATGGACGCGATCGATATTCGAAAAATTGTTGAGATCGCCGAGCGGGCAGGTGAGGCGGTCATGGAGGTTTATCCGAGGGACGACTTCGGGACGGCATATAAAGACGACCATTCCCCCCTGACCCTCGCCGATACAGCCTCGCATAAGGTTATCCTGGAGGCCCTCCGGAAATTCACGCCGGAACTGCCCGTATTGTCGGAGGAGGCGAAAGCGGTCACCTATGAGGAAAGAAAGTCATGGAAGGCATACTGGTTGGTCGACCCGCTCGACGGGACAAAGGAATTCATTAAGAAGAACGGGGAATTTACGGTCAATATTGCGTTGATCGAAGACGGAATTCCGGTCCTGGGTGTCGTTAACGCGCCGGCCCTGGGGCACACTTATTATGCCGCCAGGGGAGAGGGGGCATTCAGGAAAGAGGACGGTCGGGAGCCCGGAAAGATAAAAGTGAGTCACCCGGCCGGCGGGATGCCGAAAGTCGTGGGAAGCCGGTCGCACGGCGGAGAAGCCCTCAATCAGTTCCTGAGGAGGATTGGCCCCTACGAACTGATAAGCATGGGGAGTTCGTTGAAGTTCTGTCTGGTCGCCGAAGGCTCGGCCCACCTCTATCCCCGTCTGGGTCCGACAATGGAATGGGACACCGCTGCGGCCCAGTGCATTGTAGAAGAGGCGGGCGGAGTAGTAACGGATTTAGACGGTAACAGGCTTACGTATAACAAAGAAAGCCTCCTTAACAGCGAGTTTGTAGTGGGATGCTGTGAAGAAGTCGGACTGGCAAAGCGCATAGGGCATAGAGCATAGAGCAAAAACGCAGGAAAGAGCAGAGGTATTGTGAACCGGAGCAAATTCAGATTTCAGGACCTGGAAATATGGAAAGAGGCCATCGAACTTGGTGATCTTCTCTTTGACATTGCAGACTTTCTTGAAGAAAAGAAGCTCTTTCGTTTTGCTGAACAGTTGCGTGGGGCAGGCATGTCCGTTTCAAACAACATAGCTGAGGGTTCGGGAAGCTCATCAAAAAACGAGTTCAAGCAGTTTCTGAATATTGCAAAACGAAGCGCTTTTGAAACGGCCAATATCCTGGTCATTCTGAACAGACGGGGCTTGGTCGAAAAGGATTTTCTTGACACCTACCTGGAACGGCTGGACGCCCTTTGCCGTAAGATCACGAATTTTCAGAAGGCATTGGCGAGATGACAAACGAAAAGGCAGGGGCATGGAGCAAGCGTATAGCGTGAGTGATGATGGCAGACGAAGTGAGCCGGAGCTGCGGGACTGGAGCGTCGCTATGCGGCCCGAGATGCGATTAAGTCCGTTAAGCTATGTCTGGCACTCTTTGCGAATTTATCGTCACTATGCCGTACAGTTTAATCCTTTGCGCCATGCCCTATGCGCTATGCTCTATGCCTAATAAGGACGTCATCTGGCATCATGCCACTGTTACCCGTAAGCGACGGGAGGAGCAGAACGGCCACCGGAGCGTTATACTCTGGTTTACGGGTCTGTCCGGCGCGGGGAAATCGACTCTCGCACATGCCGTTGAGGAGCGGTTGTATAAGATGGGCTGCAGGACGTTTGTCTTCGACGGGGACAATGTCCGCCACGGCCTTAGCAGCAATCTCGGTTTTTCGCCGGAAGATCGTAAAGAGAACATCAGGCGGATCGGTGAGATGTGCAAGCTGTTCATCGATGCCGGCGTAATTGCGTTGACCGCCTTTATCTCTCCTTACCGGGAAGACCGGGAGAAGGTGCGCAATCTTGTGAACAAGGGCGATTTTATCGAGATATTCTGCGACTGCAGCCTCGATGTGTGCGAGAGCAGGGACGTGAAGGGCATGTACGCCAGGGCGAGAAGGGGGGAAATCATGGAGTTCACCGGAGTCTCCTCGCCCTACGAGCCTCCGGAAAACCCCGAGCTCTCGTTCGATACCGGGAATGTTCCTCTTGAAGAGTGCGTCGAAAGAATTGTGTCGTATCTCGGTGAGAAAGAGATAATAAGCAACAGCAAGTGAATAGTGAATAGTGAATAGAAAAGAGTAGCCTTTCTTCTGACTTACCACTTACTATTCACTGCATCTGAAAATTAGTTGCACAGGGAGGGGAAATATGATAATAATTAGTAGCATAAAGGGACAAATCCAGGCGTGTCTGGAGAATACGAGACAGGTTACTGTCAGAACCAAAAATGGTAGAAACGAGGAGGATGAGTATGTACTGGCATGACAAGAATAGGGATTTTGGTAACGAGCAGTCTTTTGTGGGAAGAGCTGTTTCAGGGGTAAGGAAGGCTTCGGCCGCGATTGTTTTCGGCGCGGCGGTATTTGGATTGTGCATGGCGGTTCCGGCTCACGCGGCGGATAAGCTGATTGTGAAGGATGCCACGGGAACAACTACGAAATTCGTGGTGACTGACTCCGGGTTTGTGGGCGCAGGGATGGACAATCCCCTCTATAACTATGATCTGTCGGGTCAGGGCGTCTCTAAGTCTTCTATGCACTTTTCACTGAATGGAAATGATGTGGGCGGCTGGATCACGTCTGTTGCCGACAATAATTTTTTCATATCCTCAGGCGCTATGTGGAATGCGTCTTCTGGTGGATGGATTCAGAAGTCTTCGGACGGTAATTCTGTATTCGTAGGCTCCGGCGTGGTAGGATTTAGGTTGTTTACACAAGGCGGTGGTACTGTTGGGCAGCCTGTAAATGCCGTTGAGAGAGTCCGGATAGATTATAATGGCAATGTCGGCATAGGTACGACGACCCCGACTCACTTGCTGCAATTGAAGGGCGGTGCTTATTCCGATGGGGCGACGTGGGTCAACGCATCGAGCAGGGCACTTAAGGAAAATATAAAAGACTTGTCCGCAGGAGATGCGATGGCAGCATTTACTAAGCTGGAGCCAGTCACCTTCAATTACAAGGCAGATAAAACCCAGGGCCATGTGGGCTTCATTGCCGAAGATGTGCCTGCCCTCGTTGCAATGAAGGACAGGAAAGGCTTGAGTGCATTGGATATCGTGGGGGTGCTGACCAAAGTGGTCCAGGAACAGCAGAAGACAATAACCGAGCTGACTGCCAAAGTGAACAAACTCCAGCAGGAGATGGACGCGAAGGGTGTTGTTGCACTTGGGATAAAATAGAGTCGATTAGCAAACGTAAAATAGTTGAGTGGTTGAGTAGTCAAGTCGTCAACGGCTTACTACTCAACCACTTACTACTTACCACTTAACCACTTACCACTTAACAAGCTTTCTTTTCGGGTATTCACTTTTCACAGTTAGAAAATGTTTCATAAAATCAGGTCATTATTTAACGGTTTTTACAACTTTCTTCTCACGATCGTGCAGCGTCGTTTCCTTATCTTCGAGATGGCGAAGAGGGACATTGCTACCGAGCACGTGGGCTCGATGCTGGGATTTTTCTGGACCTTCATCAATCCCCTGATTACGCTATTCATCCTCTGGGTCGTGTTCAGCGTCGGCTTCAAGGCTGCTCCGAAGGGAAATGTCCCTTTCGTAGTATGGCTGACGGCGGCAATGGCGATATGGAACACCTTCTCGGAGATAATTATGGGCTCTACGGGAAGTATAATAGGCAATGCCCACCTGGTAAAGAAGGTGGTTTTCCCCCTGAGCATTCTGCCGGTGGTGAAGCTGGCGGGCTCCTTTATAACGCATGCCGTATTTCTATTGATCTTAATCGTGATGATAGTTTTGTATAGAATGCCCTTCAGCATATATTGGCTGCAGGCCCTCTATTACTTCGCCGCCATGAGCGTTCTTGCTCTGGGGCTTAGCTGGATCGCTTCTTCTGTTAATATTTTTGCCAGGGACACGGCCCAGATAGTCAATGTAATTTTGCAATTCGGCTTCTGGGGCACTCCTATTTTCTGGGACCTCCGAATGATGCCGGAAAAGTTGCAGTTTATCATAAAGCTGAACCCCATGTTCTACATCGTCCAGGGCTACCGGGAGTCGTTCATATATTTCGTCCCCTTCTGGCGCCACTGGCAGATGACGCTGTACTACTGGGGAGTGACTGGCTTCGTCTTCGCCCTGGGCGCTATTATCTTCCTGAGGCTCAGGCCGCATTTTGCTGACGTTTTGTAGTCGGGGACTAGGTACTGGGGACTGGTGAAAAATAAAGGCGGGGACTCGGAACTGGTGACCGGGAACTGGAAAATGACAAAGATTGAAACGAAAGGCTTGCGACCCGTGACTGATAAAGACAGGTCTTCTGAAAGACAACCAGTCCTGTGTTGCAAGTCGCCGGCACCGGGCTTTTGAAAGGAAAGATCATAAAGAACTTGATGTCTGGAAGGCAAGCATAGATTTGGTGACAGCGATCTATGATGCTACCAGTGAGCTTCCGAAAGAAGAAGTGTATGGCCTAACGAGTCAGATCCGAAGATCAGCTGTGTCGATTCCTTCCAATGTCAGTGAGGGGGCAGCCCGACACTCAGATAAGGAATTTGTGCAGTTCCTTTATGTTGCGCTTGGATCAGCAGCTGAACTCGAAACCCAGCTTATAATTGCAAAGAGGTTGAAGTATTTAAATGATTCGGATGAACTACTTGGCAATCTGACTTCTATCATGAAGATGCTTAGCGGCCTGATTCGGCATTACAAGAACAAGTTCGGGATTAGTAACCGGAGATCAGGGACTGGTAAAGGAAGAAACGATGAATACGGAAAAGAATAAGAAATTATCAGCCCCCAGTTCCGAGTCACGAGTTGCAGGCTCCGAGTCACGGGTCCCCGGTTCCCAGTCACCATTACCAGGCTCCGAGTCCGCCTTTGAAGATCCCGGGTCCCGGGTCCCGAGTCCCGACGTTGCCATCAGTGTTCGCAATCTCTCCAAGAAGTACAAATTGTACGACAGCCCGCAGCACAGGCTTAAGGAGGCGCTCCATCCGTTTAGGAAGAAGTACCACCGTGATTTCTGGGCGCTGAAGGATATCTCTTTCGAGGTGAAGAAGGGAGAAACGGTCGGCATTTTCGGCAAAAACGGCTCGGGCAAGTCAACACTACTGCAGATTCTATGTGGTACACTCACCCCGAGCGAGGGTGATATCACGGTCAATGGACGCGTGGCTGCGCTGCTCGAACTTGGCGCCGGTTTCAACCCTGAGTTTACGGGGAGAGAAAATGTTTATATGAATGCGGCGATTATAGGACTTTCCCGCGAGGAGGTGGACACTCGCTTTGATGCGATTGCTGGTTTTGCGGACATAGGAGACTTCATAGATCAACAGGTAAAAACTTATTCCAGCGGTATGTATGTGAGACTTGCCTTTGCTGTTGCCATAAACGTTAATCCCGACATACTTGTTGTTGATGAAGCATTGGCAGTGGGCGACATCGGATTTCAGCAGAAATGTATTGATCGTTTTAAACTCCTTCAAGAACAAAATATTACAATTCTATTTGTATCACATGATATTCAAATGATAAAAAATTATTGCCTGTCAGCAATCTATCTCAAGGACGGCAACATTAGCTTGTTCAGTGATCCAGAGACAGCCACGGAGGCCTACTTGAAGGATATGTTTGAGGAAAAGCAGAAGTCCGCCTCTGATAGTCAGGTGGAGTGGAAGAAGACTACTAGCGGCAAGGCCGCATTTGGTACGAATCGTGCTGGGTTTGAGGGCTTTTCACTTTGGAAGGGAGATACAAGGACAGATTCATTTCATTATGGCGATACTATTTCATTAAAAGTTGCTGCATGGCTGTCTAATGATATTGCTAACCCTAGCATCTGGATACAGCTCAGGGATCAGCGGGGCTATGTGATCTATGGCACAGACACGCTGTCGTCAGGCCTGGCCTTCCCGATTTCGGAAAGAGAGTTGGGCGTTATTAACGGTGAATTTGATATCGATCTGATATTGGCGCCTGGGGCTTATTCAATCGTGGTGAGCCTGCTTGACCATCTAAGCGATAATACGGTCGTTGTTCACGAGAAAGTTATTGGCGCACTCAATTTCACAGTTTTCGAAGGAAGAAAGAAATTTCACGGGGCTGTTGATTTGAATGCCAGATGCAAGAAAACTAAGGTCGGTAATGACTTCAAGCATACCAAATGGGGCGAACATGATATAGGTGAAGAAGCATTAAGAACTGCCCTTAAGCTTTCGAATTACCCATCATTGCTAACAGCTCTTGTTCAACTTTCACGAAGCATGTTTGGCTGGTTTAGCGAGACACCGTCGCGGCCTTTTGAGTATCCTTGGATGGTTCACCAAATTGGCGAACCTGTCGATAAGCGGATTCTCGATATTGGAGCGGGTGTGTCACCGCTGCCACTGTTTCTTGCAGGGCGTGGGGCAAAGGTGACCACTATTGATAACTCACCCGTAAATCGTGAACCGGGCAACGGCGCGGAGCATTGGAATGAGTGGGGTTTTCTTAACTATAAAGATCTTAATGAGGGAATTACTTCAATACATGACGATATCCTTGCAGTTGAATTTCCTCGCGGCACGTTTGACTGCATATATTCTGTTAGCGTGATTGAACACATGCCTGCGTCTGTTCGGATCAAGGTATGGGAAAGGGTAAGCCGTTGGTTAAAAGAAGATGGACTGTTGCTACTAACTATAGACTTGATTCCTAAGACTGATCTCTTGTGGAATTATTCCGAAGGTGAGGAAGTCGATATAAATGAAATGCACGGCAATTTTGAAAAGTTGCGGGAAGAACTGTTTCAGACAGGCTTTAAGTTAATGAAACAGGAGACCTTACGGGACTTGCCCTCATCAAGGGTTGACTGCATGCTTCTGCGCTTTGAAAGGAGGTAGATGGATGGGCCATCTACGCGATAAGTACGATCAGGATTATTTTCTGGGCGGGATAGATAAAGAGACCAAGAGACCTTACGGTGTATTGGGGCATGAGGAATTCCGTTCCGGCAGCATCCATCCCCGCCTCAAACAAGAATTTGACTTTGTCCATTCCTTCGTGGCTTCTTTTGAGGGGAAAAAAGTGCTCGATATAGGCTTTGGTCGGGGCGATTACATTTCTCTCTTCCTCGAAAACAAAGTTAAGAATTACCGCGGGATAGATTTTTCGCCTGCAGCTGTAGAAATGGGGAAGCGACGTTTTAAGGATCCGAGAGTGAGATTTGATCTTTGCGAGGCGAGAGATCTCCGTGAGGATGAGACCTTTGATATCATTCTTATGCTGGACATCATAGAACATATCCCATCCTTCGAAATGGAAGTTATCTGGCTTAGACTAAAAAAGATATTAGGTGATGGCGGGTTCATCGTTTTTAGTACCCCCATTTTTAACGACCCTAATAATTCCGATCATGCTGATCTCACATTCTCAGAGATGGGAATGCATTGTCATAAGCAAACCATGGGGTCAATTATTCGCGCGTGTATCAACCATGGCTTTATTATTGGCGACAGCAATGAGAGGTGCTTCGGCCTTTTCCGGGAATCCGATCTTGGATCACTTTCTCAGGAGAGGCGTGCGCGCTTTATTGGGCATTATGAAGGATTGCTGTCCAGTCACGGGTTAAAGTATCAAGACCAATATTCTGACGAGGACATGCGAAGGCTTGTGCCCGGGGCTGGTCGCCTGCTAATAGGATGCGTTGCCGAAAATACATCGAAATACCAGGGGCAGGTCTTGAGACTCATACAGTCGATTCGTTGGTTTGGCGGAAGCATGGCTGGGGCCAACATCATGGTCTGCATTGTCGATGAAGCTGATGCCGACTTTGTCGACGCCGTCAATAAGTGGGGTGCGTTTGCCAGAATCGTTCCTCGTTTCAGCTATTTTCATGCGCATTCAAATAAATTGCGCTTATTTGATGTGCCCGAAATATATGCTTATGATACGGTAATACTCCTAGATTGCGATACCGTAGTTGTTCAAGATTTATTGCTTCATATCAACGGAGAAACCTTTCAAGCCAAGATTGCTGATGCGGCTACGATTTCTCACACAGTTTTCGAGAGGCTTTTTTATTATTACAACTTACCCATTCCGCAGCAGGATTACCGATGCACGTTCTCTGGGGAACGCACCATCTGGTACTGTAATGCGGGCGTATTAATTTTTCCTCAGTCGATATTGAGATCGCTGGTTCCGCTTTGGCGAAAATATACAGAAGACCTTGCGCGGAAGTTGGACTTATTGGGTAATGCAGCAACTTATTGTGAACAAGCATCTCTGGCGTTGGCATATACTGAAAACGCTATTCCGTTTGCGCCCTTGTCCTCAGCTATGAATTTCCCATTGCACCTATCAGGTCCTAATTGCCCGCAAGAGATGAGGGACTGCGACCCTTTTATTATTCATTACCATCATTTGATTGATAATGAGGGATATATTATGGATAGTTCTTTTCCTCAGGTTCAACAAAGGATACAGGCCTATAATAATCGTTACCAAAATAGCCTCAGCAGTATGCAGGATGTCGATCAGCCGAGAAATAGAAGATTTAATATTCTAAGTGTGTTCAACAACCTAAGGAAGAAAAATCATTCATCTTCATTTTAGCCAACCTAATCATTGTTACCTTTTATTTCAAGAACGAAAGGAGTTGACTTTATAAGTAGGTTGAAGAGGATCTTAATATTGAGTATTATGATTGGCCATATAAATAGAAGACGTGTTGATCGGAGTTGTCGACGTGGTTATTTCTTGCTCTTTTTTAGTAAGTTACTTTCTGGTAATACACTTGCGAGAAAGCGACCTAGGTAATCATTTGACGTTGATAGGCTTTTCTACGTAATGCCATTATTTTGGCATATGTATGAAGGATAGGAAGTGATGTGAAGAATAGAGCGATCTGTATCCTCGGCATGCACAGGAGCGGTACGTCGGCGATCACGCGGGCGATTAATCTTCTTGGTGTATATCTTGGAGAGGAGAAAGACATTTTCCCTGCACTAGACTATAATCCCGAGGGCATATGGGAGAGGATCGATTTCAACGGTCTCCAGGAGAGACTTCTGGCGGCGATTAAGAGGGCGTGGGATACGGGCCTGCCTCTCCCAGATCGCTGGCAGGATGCTCCGGAGGTCAGACCGTTCAGAGACGAGATAGTTTCTCTTATCAAGGCGAACTTTTCCGGCATTCCGCTCTGGGCTTGGAAAGACCCGCGTTCCACGATATTTATCGAGCTCTGGAAAGAAAGTCTCAAGGAACTTGGTATAGAGTTGTCCGCTGTTTTTGCGGTGAGAAACCCGCTCGACGTTGCCCGCTCTCTTCAAAAAAGAGACGGATTCTCCCTCGATAAGGGGTTTGGCATCTGGTTCAATTACAATATCGTTGCTCTTCGGGCTATAAAGTACATCCCCACTGTTTTCATCTCTTACGATAAATTCGTGAGTGACTGGGAGGTGGAGTTGAGGCGCGTCGCCGAAGGGCTAGGCATCGGATGGCCGGAGAATGATGCGTCGCTCCGTGAGAAGATGAATTCCTTTATCCGGCCCGATCTCAGGCACAGTTCATCCACGGGAGAGGATTTAAAAATAGCGGAAGCGCCTCAGCCTGTTATAGAACTCTATGCGCTTTTGCAGCGCCTGCTTGCGGGAGAGGCGTTGGACTCTTCTGAAAATAGCTCTTCCGTCCAACGGCTATGGGATTCCTTCTATTCTTATGCGCGGTTCTATCAGAATGATATGACTGAGTTATGGGACCGCAAAGAAGCCCTGACCTTGCGGGAGATCCAGTTGTCTGAGAAAGAGCGGCAATTGGTAGAGCTGGCCGTGGACCGAGAGCGGCAATTGGCGCAGAAGGACCAGCAGCTGCTTTTCAAAGATCAACAACTGGAAAAGAAGGATGGACAGCTGGTTGAAAAAGATCGGCAGTTGTCTGAGAAAGACCGGCAGCTGGTTGAGAAAGATCGGCAGCTGGTTGAGAAAGACCGGCAGTTGTCTGAGAAAGATCGGGTCCCGGCTCCATGCGCACAGTATTTGATTGAAAGAGATCGGCAGTTGGCTGAGAGGGAGCTTCGCATCAATGACTTGCTGAACTCCTGGAGCTGGAAAGTCACGGCTCCTTTACGAAGAGTCTATGAGCTTCTTTTTTTGGGAACTGACGGACGGCGGGGGGGAAAAGAGAAAAGTGAGAAGGTATCTTTCGCTGAACGAACAAAGCACAACATCTCTCGAATTCTAAGGACCTACGACTTCAAACAGGCGATACCTAACATTCGGAGATATGGCCTGAGCACTTTCCTGCAAAACGCCGGAAGGGAACTTTTCGGGATCAAGAGTAAGACCGGAGTTCGCATTTCAGCGGGAGAAGAAACGCTGCATCCGGGCCGAAGGGAAGAAAAAGCTGTTTCTCATTCTGCATGGATAGACAAGCTGGAAATATTTAACGGGACAGTTGATGTCCGGAGTCCTCTGATATTTCCTGAGACGTCAGGGCCGCTGGTCTCAATTGTAATTCCTGTTCATAACAAATGGGAGTATACATATGGGTGCCTCTATTCAATCCTGGAGAACAGCAAAGACATACCGTATGAGATTATTGTTGCTGATGACGCCTCGACCGACGAAACGAAATCCATCCGTAAATATGTCAGCGGCGTAAAGACCCTGAGAAATGAGACTAACCTTGGCTTCCTGAAAAATTGCAATATCGCCGCCAAGAAGGCTGAAGGAAAGTACATCCTTTTTTTAAACAATGATACGAATGTTCAAAAAGACTGGCTGAGATCTCTTCTGGATCTTATCGAAAAAGATGCAACCATAGGCATGACAGGGGGAAAGCTTGTTTATGCCAACGGCTGGCTGCAGGAGGCTGGAGGAGTTATTTGGTGTGATGCCTCGGGAATTAATTACGGGCGGCTTGATGATCCGGATAAGCCCGAATACAACTATGTCAAGGATGTGGATTATATTTCCGGTGCATGCATTATGATACGGAAGGAATTATGGGAAGAAACAGGGGGGTTCGACGAACGGTTTTCACCTGCATATTACGAGGATACTGATCTTGCCTTTTCCGTGAGGCAGAGAGGGTACAGGGTAGTTTTTCAGCCGAAATCCGTCGTCGTTCATTTTGAAGGCGTATCCCACGGCACGGACCTCAACAGCGGGATAAAGAGCTATCAGGTCAGAAACAGAGAAATTTTCTACGAGAAATGGAAGGAAGTGCTTCAGAAGGAGCATTTTGCAAACGAAGATGATCTCTTTCTTGCCAGGGATAGAAGCGGGACTAAAAAGACGATTCTCTTCATAGATTACGAAGTGCCCCGTTTCGACATGTTCGCCGGATCTCGTACGAATTATATGTACTTGCGGCTGCTGGTCGACCTTGGCCTCAACGTCAAGTTTATGAGTGCTGATTTTAATAGGGTTGAACCATATGCCTCGGTCCTTGAGGAGGCGGGCATTGAAGTACTTTGCGGTGATTGGTACCATGAGAACTGGAGGAACTGGATCGCGGATAACGGTGGGCACATAAAATATGTTCTTGTGAATAAGCCCGATACTGCAGAGATGTTCATCGATGAGATCAGGCTGAGGACAGGGGCTGTCATTCTTTATCAAGGACATGACCTGCATTTTTTAAGACTCATGAGAAGCCACGAAACCGAGAACAGCCTCAAAACCCTGAAGGAGGCCGAGTATTATAAGAAGCTTGAACACGACATCTTTAATAAATCGGATGTCATTCTCACTTTCAGCGAGGTCGAAAAAAAGATAATCGAAGAAGCGGTGCCGCACAAAAAGGTTATTGCGGTGCCTTTATTCTTTTACGATGAGGTTTCGATGGAACCCCTGGACTTCCATGAACGAAGAGATATCATGTTTGTCGGCGGGTTTGCTCACAGGCCTAACGGGGATGCCGTCTCCTGGTTCTGCAAAAATGTATTTCCTCTGATACTCAGGCGACTGCCTGACATAAAATTTCGTGTTGTGGGCTCTTCGCCGTCACAGGAATTAAGAAAGTTGAGTTCTCGGAATGTGGAGATTGTGGGCCGGGTGAGCGACGAAGAACTTGAAAGATTGTACGCTCAAACGAAACTGGTGGTGATACCCCTGCGGTTCGGGGCAGGGGTGAAGGGAAAACTTATAGAGGCGATGCATAAAGGAATACCGGTTGTCTCAACGAGCATAGGGGTCGAGGGCATTGAGAATATCGAGTCTCTGATTGGGCCGCGGGATTCCGAAGCCGACTTCGCCGATGAAGTCGTATCTTTGTACAACAGTAGCCGCCTGGAAGAGATCAGCAAGAGTTATCTGGAATTTATCAGAGACCATTTCAGCCGTAAGAAAGCCGGGCAAATAATGAGCGATTGTCTGGATGATGCCGCAAGGTCTCACGAGGATACAGGCGTCGCTGAAGGCCTGCTTGTAAAGTCCTCTGATGACGAAGCTATCACGGGTGCTACTGCCCGGCTCATTGCCTTTTACCTGCCTCAGTATCATCCCATCCCTGAAAACGATGAGTGGTGGGGAAAAGGTTTTACCGAATGGCGAAATGTGGTTAATGCGAAGCCACAGTTCCCGGGGCACCAGCAGCCGCGCCTGCCGGGCGAATTAGGATTCTATGATTTGCGCCTTCCCGAGGTTCGGAAGGCACAGGCAGATTTGGCCCGCGAATATGGTATAGAGGGCTTCTGTTACTATCACTACTGGTTCAACGGAAAACTCCTGTTGGAGCGACCGCTCCATGAGATGCTCGAGTCCGGCGAACCTGACTTCCCTTTCTGTCTCTGCTGGGCGAATGAAGACTGGACGCGTGCCTGGGACGGACGGAGCGGGCAGGTTTTGCTTGGACAGAATTACAACGATGGGGATGACCTGGAGCATTTGCGATATCTCCTTCGCTTTTTCAAGGACAGGCGGTACATCAGAGTTAACGGAAGACCTCTTCTTCTGGTATACCGGGCCAGTCTTATGCCGAACCCTCTTAAGACAGCGGAACGGTGGCGGGCGGAAGCGCGAAAGCACGGCATTGAAGATCTTTACCTTTGCAGAGTCGAAAGTTTTCCTGAAGAACATGCTGACCCTAATGCGATTGGTTTTGATGCCTCCATTGAATTTCAGCCTGACTGGGACAACCGCGGCACCAGCCTGTCTATAGAAAACGAGGGGGGACATTCAATTTACGAATATTCCGAGATCGTCAGAAGGATGATGAGCAAACCCGTTCCTCCGTACAAGCGCTTTCCCGGTGTCTGCCCTTCGTGGGACAACTCACCGAGGAGAAAGAAAGACGCCATAATGTTTATTAATTCATCACCTGAGCTTTACGAAAATTGGCTGAGATTTGCCGTGAAAAAGGTCCAGGGATTCGATCCTGACGAAAGGATTGTATTTATCAACGCATGGAACGAATGGGCCGAGGGGAATTACCTGGAACCCGACCTGTTAAACGGACGAAGGTATCTTGAAGCGACCAGAAGGGCACTTAATCATTTTAGAAAAAAACTCAAAGAGGGAAGTCGGCCTTGACGACTTGCGATAACGGCATTCATGAGATTTAGGAGCATCGGATCTCATTCACCTTCGCTCGTGACTGACATGGAAGCCGGTAATTTGTCATATAACCGCTGGCTATTATTCATTTTATTAATATTTTCTGTAAAATTCTTGATTTTCGTGATAGACCCTCTCCCCAGGTTTTTTCTCGGCGATTCAGCGAGTTATTTGTCTACCGCTTTGAGAGGGTGGATTCCTCCTGACCGTTCTTTTGTCTATGGGTTTATTATCAGACTTATTGCTGTATCGACTCATTCCCTGACCTCGCTGGTCGCTGCACAGGTCTTTCTTAGCGCGTTAACTTCGGTTCTACTTGCATATATTCTTGTCAGATTTCTTTCAGTAGGGGTGTCTGTTGCTTTTCTGGTCGGCTTCCTATGTTCGGTGGAGCCATTACAGTTGTTGTATGAACGCTATGTCATGACTGAAAGTTTCTCAATTTTTCTATTTGCTGTCTATATCGTCTTGATTTTTTACTATTTGGAGAAGTCTAGCCTCATATATCTTGCCCTGTTTCAAATCGTTGGCGTCGGCCTCATCAGTTTGCGATTGAGTTTTCTGCCTATTGTCATCCTCAATAGTGTTATTATCCCATTGCTTGTAATTCCTACTCTCTATCGGAAATACTTTGCCAACCATGAGAGGTTTTCAATACGACTGTTGGACTTAAAAGGGGGGCGTCCATTATTGGGATTGGTCGCTTTGCATCTCGTAATCTCCATCGGACTGACAACGGCCTGCCACCTAAGTTATATGGACCTGAACGGTAGCCTATCACAGCGGTCTCCGGCTTATCAGTATGAAGGCGGCTTCTTTCTCCTGGCCGACTGGAGTCCTGTGGTAAAGCCCGTGGACTTTCCGCGTAAGGATCTCGTTAGTGTCGTCTTTGGGGCATTGAAGTATGACTTAACGTCCTCCGGCAGGGGCATCCAACGATGGTGGAAAGGCGGACTTATCTCTAACATTAGGAGTGCAGTGAGGGATCCTCTGGCGGCTGATCGTATAGCCAGGGAAACTGCTCTTAATATACTGAAGCGCGATCCAGTCGGGCTGGCCTCGCTTTTTTTGTCTAACTTCGGTGCCTACTGGAAGTTAGACAGCTTAAAGAAATCTATGGAGACCGACGAGGGTTACGGCAGAAATCTTCCTGATGACATGTTAGTTTCTTTGCAAACCAATTTTAACATTGCAGCTGACCGTTTGCCCTATCTTGGATCGTTTACGAGGCATTACTTCTTCAGTGCATGGCCGTGGTATTTATTCTTGCTTTGTCTCCCCTTGTTTGCTTTTATTCTCATCGTTATCGGTGCGCAGGAAAAGAAGAAATATTTTGTTGTTGTTTTCTTGAGTTCTCTCATACTTGTGGCTATCGCATGTTCTCTAATCGAGCGACCGACGGTTCGTTACCTCCATGCAGTGGGATGGCTGAGTTTTCTTGTCATAGGGCCTCTAATCGATCGGCTGCGGTTGAAAAGATCTTAGAACATCATTAAAATAATCTTCGGCGTGTGTCCGTTTGGAGAGGCTTGGATAATGGAATATTTTAAATACATCATTTTGGGGGCTGGTCCTTCCGGTTTGAGTTTCGCACATAGCTTGAAAGAACTAGGAGAAGACTCTTTTCTGGTTATTGAAAAAGAGCCGGTTGCTGGCGGACTCTGTAGAAGTGAGGCGGTGGATGGTTCGCCTTTGGATGTAGGGGGCGGACACTTTCTGGATATTAAGCGAACAGAGGTGCTGGAGTTTCTTTTTCGGTTCATGCCCAGGTCTGAGTGGCGGGAGCATAAAAGGGTCTCTACGATAAATATCCGAGGGAAGGAAATTGATTATCCGATCGAAGCAAACTTATGGCAATTGCCTATAGTCGACCAAATGGATTTTCTTGAATCGATTGCGCGGGCCGGCTGTGTCCGCGGGCTTTCCATGCCCGGATCCTTTGAAGACTGGATTTCCTGGAAACTGGGCGAGCGTATCGCAGAAGAATACATGCTGCCTTACAATCGTAAGATCTGGTCCATAGATCTTAATGAGTTGGGGACGTACTGGCTCTACAAGCTGCCCGATGTTTCTTTTCGTGAAACACTTCAAAGCTGTCTGGAACGTAAGCCAGCTGGTTCGCTGCCTGCCCATGGAACTTTCTTATACCCCCGGAGGTATGGTTACGGCGAGGTGTGGAAACGGATGGGTCAGGCATTAGGGGATCATTTACTGACATCTACGCCGGTTGTAAAGATAGACACGGCATCTAGCGTGGTGAACAGCAACTATCAAGCTGAAAAAATTATTACAACCATTCCGTGGACCCAATGGATTGCTATTTCTGATCTGCCGGAATCCATCAGGAAGCTGATTCTGAAACTTCGCTACGCATCTGTCGATGTCGACTATATAGCTGAAACTCTTGCAACCGGCGCACACTGGATTTATGATCCTGATGAGAGCCTAGCCTACCATCGCATCTTATGCAGAAGCAACTTCTGTGAGGGCAGCAGGGGATATTGGACTGAGACTAACTCGAAGCGGGCTGTGGAATCGAGGAGTGTGTTCAGACACAGAAACGAATATGCTTATCCACTTAATACGATTGACAAGCCGCAAGTTATCGAGGAAATCTGCCGATGGGCGGAGGAAAACGGCATCATAAGTCTGGGCCGTTGGGGGACTTGGGAGCATATGAATTCGGATGTAGCCGTTTCGGCAGGGATTTCAGAGGCAAGAAGAGTTTTGGGTAAGTAGGCATTCCATATGAAAGTATCCCTTTGTTTAATGGTGTGGAATGAGTTGGAAGGCTGTAAGATCGATGTGCCTGAATTGCCACGGAGCGCTTTCGACGAGGTTTACGCTATTGACGGAGGAAGCACAGATGGGACGGTCGAATACTTGAAATCTCAGGGTATACCCGTTTATCGACAACCCAAGAGGGGGCTTAATGCGGCATATGTACACGCCGCAGACCAGTCGAGCTGTGAAGCTGTTGTTGTTTTTTTCCCGAAGGGGACGATAGCCACGGACAGCTTATTGAGATTCCGCCCTCTTCTGAATGACGGTTTCGAATTGATCGTGGCAAGTCGCAATATCAGGGGGGCGAGAAATGAGGAGGATGGCAGACTCCTCAAACCCAGAAAGTGGCTCGTCCTTGCCTTAGCGACGGTTGCGGGTCTGACATGGAGAAGAGAAGGTCACTTCATCCACGACGTACTCCACGGGTACAAGGCTTTTACGGTGTCAAGCTTTAAGAAGATGGCGATTCTAGATTATGGCTTATCTATCGATATCGAGATGGTAGTGAGATCGTATCGCCTGCATTTGAAGAGGACGGAATTTCCTGTGGTAGAAAGAAAGCGAAATTTCGGAGAAACACATTTCAGGATTTTGCCTACGGGTATTAAGCTGATGAAGTACCTTTGGTGGGAATTGAACAGGGGAGACTAGCCGCAGTTTATCGGGGCACTCAATATATGCAGACGGATTGCGTTAGATCGTCGGAAGAAAAAGCAGGAAAACTCAAGCCCAGTTGGAGTGTTGTCAGGGTAGCTATAACTGTTTCCATTCTGACTTATCTTGGGCTCAAAGTTAACTGGGCTGAACTGGCTGAGCAATTGATGCAGAGTAATATTGGTTGGCTAATAATTGCCTGTGTCCTTATTGGAATTACCTTTTTTTTTGCGAGTGTCCGCTGGAGGCTTTTACTAAAGGTTCAGGATATTCTCTTGCCACTTAAGACGGTAGGCGGACTTACGTTAATCGGGCAGTTTTTTAATTCGTTCCTGCTGGGGTCAACCGGTGGGGACGTTGTTAGGGCACTGTACATTTCTAAATACGCTCCCTCCAGAAAGGCTTATGCAATGACTACGGTTATTATGGATCGGGCGATAGGTTTATTTGTCCTTGTGTGTACAGCGTTGGCTGGGACATCCTGGCAACTCCGTTTGGTGATGCAACGGCAGGATACGAAAGAGATTGCATATGCCCTGATGATTATGCTTGGACTTATGGTAGGAGGCGCCGTAATCGTAGCGTTCGTGCCATTTAAGAGGTTACCTATCTTTCCACACAAGCTATGGAGCAGAATTCCAAAGAGAGAAGTAATTGAAGCGCTTGTGGCGGCTTTTCGTCAGCATGGGAGTGCATCTCTGCTCACCTTGGGGGCGATAGCTTGCAGTGTCGCTATCTGGTTCATTGTTTACACGGCAGGTTATTGCATCGCCCTGGCGATTGGTCTCAACGTAACCTATCTGCAAATTGTGGTCATCCTTTCTATTGTGAGTTTTGTTATCAGCCTTCCCATAAGTATCGGCGGCCACGGCGTCCGGGAGGGCGCTTTTGTTGCCATGTTTGCGGCATTTGGGATCATTACTATTGACGGCCTCACAGGGTATGGGCGGGAGTCCGCGATTCTTTTTTCGGTCCTCTTTTACGCGCTCTTTTTAGTCTGGAGTTTGGTGGGAGGGTTGGTTTACCTTACCTTTCAACAGAGTGGTGTTAATGTAAGGTAGCAATATGAAGAAAGTTTCTTACCACGCTATTGATAAATGTTTGGCAGTATTAGCTTTTCTTCTATTCTGCCTTTTTTCATATCAGGTTTATTGTCAGATTCGTTACTCTATGCTTTCTTTCGCCGGCGCAATGAATATGCAGGTCCCCCTGAATTTGATTAAGGACGGCAGATATGCCACAAGTTACAACGGTGGTGCGGCCTTTGATCCCAGTGTTCAGTCAGTGCCCCCTCTGCTGTTTCCGGCCGTTCCTTTTTTCTTGCTGTTTGGCGTATCCTCATTCACTGCACAGCTGCCCAACGCGATTTATATGATACTCGTAAGTTTAGTCATATGTATGTATGTTTCTCGCTTAGCTAATAGAGCACTCGGTGTTTTGAGCATTCGACTCTTTATGCTCACACCCTGTTTGTTGCGGGTTGGTTTTGGGGGCGACTGTAATTACCTTGAACTGGCGCGCCTATCTGTAGGCGACTAGAAGAACCCTTATATATGCTTCAAAAGGGGCGATAAGAGCGAATGCACATTAGGATGTATTTTACTTTGAGGGAGGGGACCGTATGCTGAAGAAAATAATAAGACGAGTGGTGGGCAAGAAGGAGCCTGAAAGCTACAGAAAGGATTTTGCGGATTCGAGAAATCTTGAGAGCCTAGGTCAAATAAGGAGAATAATCGCCGGCTCACCAGTTTCGTCACGGTTGTCGATCAAAAGCTTGCTTGAAGGCCTCAGTGATGAGTTTTATTTCTGGTTGATTACTGACGGTTATAACCTTGATCCCATAGTAAGAAGTTATTTGCCTACTATGCCATCGGAATTAATACAGGCAAGCTACACGGGCAGTAGCGGGCAAGCCACTCTGAGAGAGGCTTATCTTGCCTATGAGGTATTCAAACGAACAGCAAAGTCAAATTCGATAGACATTAGTAAATGCAGTAATATCTTGGATTTTGGTTGTGGGTGGGGCAGAATTATGCGTTTTTTTCTTAAAGATATTGAGTCGTCAGCGCTCCATGGTGTAGATATTGATGAAGCTATGATTACTGTTTGCAAGCAGTCTAATCTGAACTGTGAGTTTCGAGTCATTTCACCGTTGCCTCCTGTCCCGTTTGCCGAGGAGATGTTCGATATCATTTATCTGTATTCTGTTTTTACACATCTTTCAGAAGCAGCTCATCTTGAATGGCTGGACGAATTCAGGAGGATACTAAAACCCGGCGGGCTTCTAATCGCAACAACTCGTCCGCGAGCATTCATATTGCATTGTGCCGAACTCCGAGGCCAGAATGTCGAAACATGGCAGACAGGCGCAGCGCGTTCCTTCGTCGATACTGAGCAAATGCTGCGAGTTTACGACAGTGGAGAATTTTGCCATAGTGCGACCGGAGGAGGCGTGGTTCAAGATAAGTCGTTTTACGGGGAAACCTGTATTTCTAAGCGCTATGCTGAAAAGAATTGGACAAAGTATTTTTCTGGTGTGGATCTTGTTTCTGATCCGGACCTTAAGAATTATTACCAAGATATTATAATAGCGGTGAAATAGTGCGCAGATTATCAGGTAACAATGCATTTATAGTTGGCTTTTATCGCCCTTGGTGTGTTCAGCGCTGAATTGATACTTTTGACCAGTGCTGTCCGGTTAATAAACAGGCGAGCACGTAAAACTGTATGACATATAAGGATAATTGCTGCATTTTTTGTGGTGTCGACTTGAATACGCATCGACGAATAGGCAATTCTTTCGGAACTGAGA
>JBJKPE010000070.1:0-11124 GCA_046706685.1 Thermodesulfovibrionales bacterium
TGCCGCCTTCGAGTTTCTCCAGTTCCTTCTTAAGTTCCGCAAACTCGCCCATGAAGTATTCGTGCTGGGCTTTGTGCGCTTTATACTGGGGATAGCCGTATTTCTGCATGAGCCCTTCCTCTTCGCCGAAGTGGACGATGATGTAGTCTTCGAGGAACTTGATCACGTCACCTATCTTATACTTGCAGGAGTGCTGCCTGACGGAATCGACGAGGTCGTTTATCCTGCTGATCAGCTCCTTGTGCTGCTCGTCTATCTCATCGATCCCTACCGAAAGGTCTTCAGTCCATTTCATCGAAACACCTCAAGCCGTTATTGAGCATCCATCGCGCACCTGAAACCCATGTCGTCGTCCTTCCAAACCATATACTCGTGCCCCGGATCGCCGGCGCGGAGGCTCACCGGGTTGCTGTACCAGGACCCGCCTCTCAGCATTGCGTTATCAACCCATTCCCTCACGTTCCCGGCCATATCCAGCGCTCCGTAAGGTGAGGCTCCCCGCGGAAAACTGCATGCGGGTGCGAGCTTTTTGTAGCCGTCAATTCTGCCGCCTTCGTCCCAGTTCGCCCGCGTTCCGTCCCATTCATTGCCCCATGGATACTTTCTCCCGTCCGTGCCCCTAGCGGCCTTCTCCCACTCAGAAGCCAGGGGGAGCCTCTTGCCCGCCCATTCGCAGTATATGCCGGCCTGCCTCCAGGTTATGCCTACAACCGGGTAGTCCGCCATTGAGGCATCGGTGTACCACTCTTTGCCTTCTTCGTGAATCGTCTTTGCATAATCGGTTATCAATGAAGGGTCCTTGCATGCACCTGCGGCGACACATTTATGGTAAAGGACGTTCGTTACTTCGCACCGGTCTATATAGAAGGCCTTGATGTACGCCTTCCGGAGAGGGTTCCTGCGGCTTCCGGTCTCCCCGGCCGGAAGACCCATTATGAAATTCCCCTCCGGCACTAAAACCATCACTGCGCCGTCCCGGCCGGTGATCACCATTCCAAGGGCATATGCTGCGTTTAAAGAGAAAAGCGGGATCACCAGCGAGGCTGTCAGTAGGGCGCACAGTGTACCGCACAGTCGACTTCTTAGTTCCCGGACTTTCATTTTCTTTTCTCCTTCGGAAAGCGTGAAACAGTCACGGCATTTATATTATAATATCAAACTTATTCTGGAACTCTCTCTTTTTTATCGGAAAAAGCGGGCCGGATAAGAGTCGAATACAATCTATTTTTTCAGAAGGGAGACGTTATGAGCAGAAAGATGATAACCGTCGACGGTTGTACTGCATGTGCCCACGTGGTGCATGCGACTAACGAGATCATCACGATCTATCCGATCACACCTTCATCGCCTATTGCCGAGATCTGCGATGCCAAGTCGGCGGCGGGGAAGGAGAACATCTGGGGATCGGTGCCGAAGATAAGCCAGATGCAGTCCGAGGCCGGTGTCGCAGGGGCCGTCCACGGTTCATTGACGGCGGGTGCGGTCGCCACCACTGTGTCGGCCTCTCAGGGGCTGCTTCTCATCGTGCCGAACATGTATAAGATTGCGGGTGAACTCACACCCACGGTATTCCATGTGACCGCCCGCTCCCTTGCATGCCAGGGGCTGTCGATATTCGGAGACCATTCGGACGTAATGGCCGTGAGGTCCACGGGATTTGCCCTTCTCTGCTCCGAAAACGTTCAGCAGGCGATGGATTTTGCGCTTATATCGCAGGCCGCCGCGCTTGAGTCGAGGATACCGTTCGTCCATTTCTTCGACGGCTTCAGGACGTCCCACGAGATACAGAAGATAGAGGAACTCACCTTCGATGATATGAAGGCGATGCTGGATGACGAGCTTGTCATTGCCCAGAGGAAAAGGGGGCTTACACCCGACCGTCCTTCGATCCGCGGCACCGCGCAGAACCCGGACGTCTATTTCCAGGGCAGGGAGACCGTTAACCGTTATTACGATGCCACCCCGGCGATCGTGCAGAAGGCCATGGACAAGTTCGCAAGTATCGTCGGGCGCAAATATCACCTTTTCGATTATTATGGGGCGCCTGATGCCGAGAGGGTCATAGTGATCATGGGATCCGGGGCGGAGACGGTAGAGAGCACTGTCGACGCCCTGAACGCAAAGGGAGAGAAGCTGGGTCTGGTGAGCGTGAGGCTTTACAGGCCGTTCTCAGTCGACGATTTCGTCAAGGCCCTGCCTGCGACAGTCAGGGGGATAGCGGTGCTTGACCGGACGAAGGAGCCCGGTTCCATTGGCGAACCCCTTTACCTCGACGTGAGGACCGCCATAGGCGAGGCGATGGAAAGGAAGACGGCCGCTTTCAAGGAATATCCGAAGATCGTGGGAGGACGCTACGGACTCGGGTCCAAGGACTTCACACCAGCCATGGCAAAGGCAGTCTTCGACAATCTGTCCGCTTCTGCGCCGAGAAACCACTTTACGGTAGGTATCAACGACGATGTGGCCGGTACCAGCCTGGAATATGACGATTCCTTCCGTATCGAGGGGAAGGGTGTGTTCCGGGCCCTGTTTTACGGTCTCGGAGCGGACGGGACGGTCGGAGCCAACAAGAACACGATAAAGATAATCGGGACCGAAACCGACAATTATGCACAGGGATATTTCGTCTACGATTCCAAGAAGTCGGGCGCTATCACCATATCCCACCTCCGGTTCGGCAAGGAAAAGATCCACAATCCCTATCTCGTACCGCAGGCCAACTTTATAGCCTGCCACAATACCTCGTTCCTCGAAAAATACGACATGCTTTCCAAGGCCGAGGAGGGTGCGACTTTCCTCCTGACGACTCTTCACAAGAAAGACGAGGTATGGGACACTCTGCCCGTGGAGGTCCAGCAGCAGCTCATATCGAAGAAGATGAAGTTCTACATCATCGATGCCGTCTCCCTTGCAGAAGAGATAGGACTCGGCACAAGAATAAACATGATCATGCAGACCGCCTTTTTCGTTATCGCCGGGATAATACCCAGGGAAGAGGCGATCAAGTCGATTAAGGAGCAGATCAAGAAGACCTATATGAAGAAAGGCGAGCAGATCGTCAATATGAACTATGCTGCGGTGGACACGGCCCTGAAGAATATAGTCGAAGTGCCCGTCCCCGGCAAGGTGACCGGCGCGCAGAGGATGAGGCCTGCTGTTCCTGATGACGCTCCCGAATTCGTGAAGGATGTGACGGCGAAGATGATCGCCGGCAACGGGGATTCTCTGCCGGTTTCGGCCATGCCCGAAGACGGCACATGGCCTACGGGGACCACGCAGTATGAGAAGAGGAATATCGGTATCCACATACCTGTATGGGAACCGGACGCCTGCATACAGTGCGGACAGTGCTCCTTTGTCTGCCCTCATGCGACGATCAGACTCAAGGCGTATAAGCCTTCTCTTCTTAAGAATGCCCCCAAGACCTTCAAGTCGATCGACGCGAAGGGGAAGGAGTTCGAGGGACTTAAGTTTACCGTCCAGGTCGCACCCGAGGACTGCACCGGATGCGGGTCCTGCGTACACGTATGCCCCGGCTCCAAGAAGGACGCGGAGGGGAACAAGATCCCCGGTTTTAAAGCGGTCAACATGCATCTGCAGGAACCCTTGAGGGATGCGGAGGTTGCGAATTATAAGTTCTTCCTCTCGCTGCCGGAAACCGATCCGTCCAGCTTTAACGTGATGACGATAAAGGGAAGCCAGATGGTGAAGCCACTCTTTGAGTACAGCGGCGCATGCGCCGGGTGCGGCGAGACACCTTACATCAAACTGCTTACCCAACTCTTTGGCGACCGCCTGATGGTGGCCAATGCCACCGGCTGCAGCTCCATCTACGGCGGCAATCTGCCCACGACCCCTTACACAAAGCGCGGCGACGGCAGGGGCCCCTCATGGTCGAACTCACTCTTCGAGGACAATGCCGAGTTCGGCTTCGGCATGAGGCAGACGGTGGACAAGTTCAACGCTCAGGCGCTGGAACTGCTGGATAAACTTGCCGCGTTGCCGGCGTATTCCGGTTCCGGGAAGCTTCTTGATGCCATAAAAAGTGCGGACCAGTCGACACAGAAAGGGATCGAAGAACAGAGGGCGCGGGTTGAAGACCTGAAGAAGCTCATTGCGGGCGACAGTTCCTTCGGGGCAAAGAGCCTGCTTTCTCTCGCCGATTACCTGGTCAAGAAATCCGTATGGTGTATCGGCGGCGACGGTTGGGCCTATGACATAGGCTATGGCGGTCTCGACCATGTTCTGGCCTCGGGCGAGAACATTAATGTAATGGTGCTCGACACGGAGGTTTATTCGAACACAGGCGGACAGATGTCCAAATCGACTCCCCTTGCAGCGATGGCACAGTTCGCCGCGGGAGGGAAGAGGACCCCGAAGAAGAGCATCGGCGCGATCATGACCACTTATGGGAATGTCTACGTCGCACAGATCGCCTTCGGAGCCAACCAGGCCCAGGCGGTCAAGGCGATAGCAGAGGCGGAGGCCTACAACGGACCTTCGCTCGTGATCTGCTACGCGACCTGCATCGCGCAGGGAATTGATATGGGCAGAGGCATTGACGAGCAGAAGAAGGCGGTCGCCTGCGGCCACTGGCCGCTCTTCCGCTATAACCCCGAACTCGAGCCCCAGGGCAAAAGCCCAATGACCATAGACAGCAAGGAACCGACCATCTCCTTCGAGGAATATGCCTACAAGGAGAACCGCTACCGCGCTCTGAAACAGAGCAAACCCGAATTGGCGGCCACCCTTATGCAACAGGCGGAAGAGAACGTAAAGAGGAGATGGAAATACCTCAAGCACCTTGCCGCCTGGAAGCTTGAGGCTTAGCAGGACCTGAAGTTATCAGTGAGGAAGGCCGGAGAGAAATCTCCGGCCTTTTTTGTTGATGTGAATATGGCTAACCCGGGTTATTCACGAATGTTCGGCGGGACCGAGGCTCCTCTCTCATACTCGCTGCGCTCCGAGGCTTTTGCCTCCTTATTTTCTCCATTCACACTGCGGGACTATCTGCAAAAAAAAACCGCTCAACCTCAGTCCCACCTTGTTCCGGTGCATGACGTTCGGAGTTTATGAATAAAGTGGGCTAAAAAAGAATTGACAAAACAGGCTTCGCGGAATATAGTGAAATTAGAGAAAGAGCTTGCAATACCCTGACCGGGTTCTACCAGAGAACAGGGACACTGGGACAGGGAGCGCGGACAAAGTGACGGCCATGAAGCCTAAAATAAGTGTCTGCGAACCCCTTTAAAAAACAAGCTTAGGCTTACCGGGACCGGGGTATTGCATCGATTTCTGAAAAAGATCGATGACGTGTGTAATCGATCTTTCTGCCCTGGCTCAAACCTGTAAGATCATGTCTTCTGTCAATGCTGCCGGGTCAACCATGAAGTGCCGCACAAATTTGGGTGCCCAAGACTTAATCTACTTCCTTTTCAGTATATTTTTCATGAAAGTCTCAAGGGCCTTTACTTGACCATGCAGATTTTCAAATTCCTTGAAATGCAGAGACTGGGGGCCGTCCGACAGAGCCCGCTCCGGCTCAGGATGGACCTCGATCATAACACCGTGTGCACCCACCGTGACGGATGCCAGCGCCACGTGCGGGACAAGGCTTCGGTTTCCCGTCGCATGGCTGGGGTCGAAAATTACGGGGAGATGGGTGAGTTGCTTAACGAGCGGGATAATGGAAAGGTCGGCCGTATTTCTTGTGGCGGTCTCGAACGTCCGTATCCCCCGCTCACAGAGGATTACGTCAGGGTTGCCTCCCATGAGTATATATTCCGCGGATGCCAGCCATTCTTCGACAGTCGCCGAAAGGCCCCTTTTAAGGATAACCGGGTTCCGGATCTTTCCGACCTCGGTGAGAAGGTCGTAGTTCTGCATATTGCGGGCTCCTATCTGAAGTATATCCAGCCTTTCGGCCGCCAGGCCGACATGTTCGGGACTCATTACCTCGCTTACAGTGAGGATCCCGAACTCTTCTCTCGCTTCAGCAAGCAGCGCGAGGCCCTCTTCCCTCATACCCTGGAAGCTGTGAGGACTCGTCCTCGGCTTGTAAGCACCGCCCCGCAGCACGGGTGTATCCAGTCCCTTTAAGAACCGCGCTGTCTTTAAAATCTGGTCCCTGCTCTCTATAGCGCAGGGGCCGGCTATAATGAGAAACTTCGAAGAGCCCCCGATTTTCACCCCGCCGCGCAGTTTCACGACCGTGTCGGACGGATGGAAGTCCCTGCTCACCAGCTTATACGGCTTCGTTACATGGATCAGTTCCATTATCGCTTTGATATCCCGCAGAGGAGTGTCGTCAACCCACCCCTTGTTACCTATTACGCCTATGGCTGTTCTCTCGGCTCCTGGAATGGCGACAGGCTTGAGACCCATTGCGGTTATTGTTTTTTTGACGTCCTCGACATCCTTTTCTCCCGCCCAGTGATGCAGCACTATCAGCATTGCAATTATCCTTTTTCGGCAGCTATGAGTTCCGGCAACTTCAGGCTTCATTTTACCCCAGGAGACGATCAATAGCAAAATTGAGAACGGTCTCGTGGCTGCGGACCCCGAGTATTGCAATTCGAAGAGCATTCCGTTAAATTCAAAGAGAGCAGCAGCATTTATCATGAAGGCGGAGATCGATGGAGGCCATGGCCGAAAGTACGGTTCTTCTCAGGTGCAGTAACTGCGGTACGGTAAACCGCATACCCGTTGGGAGATTGCGGGCAGAACCGAAATGCGGGCGATGCCAGAGTCTTATAGTGTATCCTGAGGACCCTGTCGAGATGACCGCTGCCAGATTCGACCGTGAGGTTCTGGATCATCCCGGAGCGGTTCTGTTATTTTTCTGGGCATCCTGGTGTGCCCACTGCCGCGCAATGATTCCCCTGATGGAAGAGGTTGCCCGTGAGAAGGCTGGTATCATGGAAGTGGCGATGATCAACAGTGAAAAGGAGCCCTCACTCGCACGCCGCTTTGACGTGCTGTCGGTGCCAAAGTTGATATTGTACCGCTACGGCAAGAAGATAGACGAAATCAATGGAGAATTGAGCAGGGACGGGCTTAAGGCCTGGATAGGATATTCTCTGAGCCGATAATCCCGAAGAAAGGCATTGTACCGTCTGCAGGATAACCGGTTATTCATTCAATCCGTTTTCAAGATTCTGCATGTCCGAGTCCTCATTCTCCGACAGGACGAAGGTCCTCTCTTCCCCGTCCTGGACCGCCTGGCCCCTGTCATACAATTCTTTGTGAATAAAGGGCCGTGTTGCAGAGGGAAGTTTCGGGTCGGAATAAAGATCCCTCAGGTCAGCGGTCTTCATGGCCTTGATGAACTGCGACACGTATCTCATGGGTGTGTAGAAATTCCGTATGAGCCCGAACCTTATGTAGTACCTTGAAGACCATTTCCCATGTTCAGCCGTGAGCCTTACAAAAGCGGGTTTAATCGAGGGCCTGGGGAGCAGTTTGTAGAGCAGCCCCTCCGTGAGGAAGGGGCTGTCAAGACAGGCGGCGACGACGCCTTCATCGCCGCTTTCGATCAGAAGAGCGAGGATATTGCCGTTCGCCTTCCTGGCGAGCGCCTTCTTTACTCCCGAAGGCATTGAAGACATCCTCTCGGCAAATATGTATTCTATCTTTCGTCGTATATTGATATTGATCTGCTGGTCTTTCGCAAGGTCTGCAAGGTCAAAGACCCGCAGGAATTTCATAAGTGATAGAACGACTTTCTGCGGAGTTTTCGGATTCCTGCATATGGCGAGTTTCAGTTTGTAGCTGTCTCTGAACCTTGTATCCCGCGCGAGAAAAGCAAGGATCTCGAAGCTCAGGTCCCTCTGCCTCGCAATAAATAACGCCATGTCCACGGAAAAATTCTTGTTGTGTACAGCCTGTGTTATCACCTCAGGATGTGGGTCCCTCAATAGCTCCCACAACTCCTCTCCGTCGGCCTTTGCCGCCGTCTTTATTCTTTCTTCAGGTGAGAGCATGCCTCTATTCTAACCGGCGGGGGCGAAATTCACAAAGCATGTTCCGCTGTGCCCTTGTCATCAGGACCGATTCGCATTATCATGTAAATATGCCTGAATGACGACAAAAAAAAGGAGGTAAGGATGGACATTTATGACTATGCCATGAAGATGGAAAAGGACGGGGAGGAGCTTTATCGCGAACTTGCGTCAAAGACCGGGCATAAGGGCCTTACGACGATCCTCGGCATGCTTGCAGAGGCCGAGGTGAAGCATTACGCGCTTTTCCATAGCATGAAGAACAACGAGAAGGTCAAGATGACCGACTCCACCATTTTGAACGATGTAAAGAATGTCTTCGAAAAGATAAGAGAGGAAAAGCAGTTTGATGTCGATGTCTCACAGATAGAGCTCTACCGCGAAGCCCAGGAAATAGAGAAAAAGAGCCGTGATTTCTACATGGAAAAGGCCGATGAAGCCGGCAATTCCAGGAAAGAGGTATTCCTGAAAATAGCAGACGAGGAAAAGAGGCACTATTTCATCGTCGAAAACATTATCAACTTCGTAAACCAGCCGAACACCTGGCTCGAAAATCCGGAGTGGTATCATCTCGAAGAATATTAGAACTCGGAGGGGTATATACTTGATCGGGTAGTGATATCCGACCGGGCAAACCTGAACCAAGAGCCATTTTTATCATAGAGGCACGCAATAGATGGAGAAGACAGAAGCGGCGCGGATACCCAAAGAGCCGGCGATCGTGGAAAAGCTCCGTTGCTGCGTGCCTCTTATTGAATACAGCTCCCTATTTCAGTGAGCTCTTGGCCTGTTTGTTTTTCTTCTCTTTCATATCTTTTGCATGTTTTACCGCCTTCTGTTTCAGGCCCTTGTCTTTGTCTTTTTTGCCGCCTTTGTCTCCCATTGCGAGCCTCCTTTTTTGCCGCAGGTCATATTCTTGCGATGCGGGAACCTGCGTTCCTCATGATGAATGCTACCAGAAGCAGGAGACGAAGGCAAGGGCCGGCGCAGTAATCTTTTACATCGGGCCGGGCCGGTAACAGGAGCGGCTGCCCCTCTCCATTCTGCCGAGTTGCATCCCGCCGGCCTGGTTTGACAATTCCCTGATGCGGCACATATGATAAAAAAACCATGGATTTCAGAGGTCTTCTGGAGATAATGTCCGCCCTGAGGGGCGAGAAGGGATGTCCCTGGGATAAGGAACAGACAAGGGAGTCGCTTAAACCCTTTATTGTTGAAGAGGCGTATGAGGTCCTTGAGGCGATTGACGAGAAGGACCCTGCTGCGATTAAGGAGGAACTCGGCGACCTGTTATTCCAGATCGTGTTCCAGTGTCAGGTGGCTAAAGAAATGGGCGAGTTTGATATTTCCGATGTGATCGAAAAGATCGGTTCGAAGATGATATCAAGACACCCTCACGTTTTCGGCGAAGCCGACTATAAGACCTCTGCCGAAGTGCTCGTTCAGTGGGAGGCGCAGAAGAAGAAGGAAGGCAAGATGAGGGAATCCGTCCTGGAGGGTATTCCAAAGACGCTCCCTTCGCTCCTGAGGGCGCACCGGATACAGGACAGGGCTTCTCGGGTCGGCTTCGACTGGGAGAAGATAGAGGATGTCCTGACCAAGCTCGAAGAAGAACTGGGGGAATTCAGAGCCGCTCTTCAGACCAATAAGCAGGAGGAGATAGAAGACGAGCTGGGGGATATCTTTTTTGTGCTTGTCAATATCTCCCGGTTTGTCGGCATTAACCCGGAGGACGCCCTGCGAAAAACGATCAGTAAGTTCATTTCAAGGTTTCGTTTCATCGAAATGGCTGCAGCGGATCGGGGGAAGAGCCTCTCGGAGATGACCCTCGCTGAGATGGACGCACTTTGGGATGAGGCAAAAGGGAAAAAGTAGCGAACGTGCTGCCGGCTGCGGCCCATTGAACCGCCCCCACCTTTTTTGAAAGAGAATCTGAGTCCGGCGAATTCATCTCAGCAATAATTCCGATTTAAGACCGCGACAAAAGGGGACAGCCTCACTGTCACCTCTGATTTTTTTCAAACTTCAAAAGTTGCGATTCGTTATAACCTGATAATGAAAGAATTGTAAATGGCCGACACGCCACAAAATCTGAAATAATTTGATATAGATTATTCAGGAGACCGCGAATATCATCTGATAAACCTTTTTTACATCAGGCAACGAGTCTCCTCGTTTCCCAGGAGGCGTTTGCCGGGCCGCGGTAAGGGTGATAGAATGTTATGAAGACGGAATTGGCCGATCTCTCTTTTACTTTTTATCGGTCAGTGCGATGTGCGCGGGATGTATCATCCCGGAAACTTTACCTGATGGAGAAGACATATGAAGGCGATAACCATTGTCCCGGGCACTACGACCCTTCGTCTGGCCGACCGCCCCGAGCCCTCGGTAGCGGCCCCGGATGAGGTAAAAGTGCGGGTGGTCCGAGTCGGCATCTGCGGCACGGACAGAGAAGAGGCCTCGGGAGGGCGGGCTGACCCACCCGAGGGGAGAAGAGAACTCGTAATCGGTCACGAGATGCTCGGCCGGGTCGTGCAAACCGGCAGCAGCGTGACGCGCGTTAAGACCGGCGATTATTGTGTCTTTACCGTCCGGCGGGGCTGCGGAAAATGCGAGTCCTGCAGGATGGACCGCTCCGACATGTGCACTACAGGCGAATATGGTGAGCGTGGTATCAAGGGCCTTGACGGGTACGAAACTGAATTCCTGGTCGACAGAGAGAAATACGCTGTCCATGTGCCTGCCCTGCTCGAGCCGGTAGGGGTCCTCGCCGAACCTCTCTCGATTGCAGAAAAGGCGATCGATGAGGCGGTAAGAATCCAGATGGCGCGTCTGCCGGACGCTCCGGCGCACCCGCTCTGGCTCAACGGGAGACGATGTCTTGTCGCCGGAATCGGGCCCGTGGGTCTGCTCGCCGCCATGGCGCTCTGTCTCAGAGGCGCTGAAGTCTACGGGACGGACATTGTCGATCATGACACCGCCAGGCCTCGCTGGCTCGAAGCAATCGGGGGCAAGTACGTGGACGGCAGAAAGGTGCCTGCAGATCGCGTACTGCAGGAATTAGGGCCGATGGACCTTATCTTCGAGGCAACGGGCGTCGCCTCCCTGGAATTCAACCTGCTCG
>JBJKPE010000071.1:0-16426 GCA_046706685.1 Thermodesulfovibrionales bacterium
GTCAAATGGAAAACAGCAGACGATGTCTGGATTTTCTGGCAGGCCTGTCTCCGGATATTCACGTCAGCATCATGTCTCAGTATTCTCCTCAATATAGGGCGGGTACTTACCCGGAGATAAACAGGACACTGACAGATGACGAATATGATGAGATCGTCTGCTATGCGCTTGAGCTCGGCCTGGAAAACGCCTTTATACAAAAACTCGAAAGCCAGTCCCATTACCTTCCCGATTTTGATCAGAAGCGGCCTTTCAACTCCACCTGACCCGTCTTATTCATAAACCATGCGATGTCTGGCAGGGACGTTGATGGATTAGTTAACTGGTTGGGTTATCTTCTTGTTAAATTCTCTTTATACCCTGCATCATAAAGCCGACGCTCTGGACCGTTTGTTCCTGTGAGGAAAGATAGCTGTGCAGTGACTGATTGCAACTGAACAAGTAAACCCTATCCGAAACTTCAAGAGGCTCTCTCTCCCCCTAACGCGTAGGCACGGTGATGAGCTAATGTGGGCTCAGTTCATCGCCCTTGAGGTGTTTACGGTTTTGCCGCGGGTAAAAATGAAACTGACTAAGAATATGGGTTAAAATAGAACGTGCAGGAACGAAACACACCAGGGACAAAAAGATCCGCAAAAGCTCTTGGTAAACAAGGCTTTCTGATGGATACAACTAAACCGGCGGAAGTTCTTCCAGTGACATACTCCACGCTATCCGCGGATGCGCTGACCAGGAAAGTGCTGTCCAGATATGCCCTTGATGCTCCCATTCAATGCGAATATATATACAGAGGACTGAACGACAACTATCTTGTCAAAGATTCACGGACAAAATACGTCTTAAGGGTATACCGCCATAACTGGAGGGATCTCTCGGATATCGAAGCGGAAACTGAACTCATACAATTTTTACGGTCAAGAGGCATCGGGGTTTCCTTCCCTCTGCCGGACAAGGGCGGGACCGTGATCAGGGAAATCCGCTCGCCCGAGGGGATTCGGTATGCAGTGCTCTTTTCCTATGCGGAAGGGCGTTCGCCGCTTCCGAGAATTACCCTGGAACAGAGCCGCGCCACCGGGAGGGAACTGTCTAAGATGCATCGAGTCACTATAAACAAACGTTTGGGGAATAACCGCTGTCATCTCGACACTACTGCTCTTCTCTATAAATCCTTTCATGCCATCAAGCCTTTTTTGGAGGAGAGCAGGGAGGACCTCCTGAAGCTCGACGAGGTAGTATCAAAGTTAGCGGTCAAATTTGAAAGAATATCCCTTGATAATATATCCTTCGGCATCTGTCACGGCGACCTCTATCCCTCGAATTTTCACGTATCCGACAGTGGGAAGATCACTTTCTTCGATTTCGATGCCTGCTGCTGCAGTTGGTTCGTGATGGACGTCGCGGCATTTTGTTTTGCTGCAACCCAAACATATAAGTATGCCAAAAAGGTGAACGCAGCGTTTCTCCAAGGATATCGGGAAATCAGGTCCCTGAATACTTCTGAAGTCGAGCTAATACCCTATTTCGGCGCCGTAAACAGGATTTGGGTTCTTGCTACTCAGTGCTCGAATTTCGAAATCTTCAGCCATTTCACAAGAATGAACATAAAACACAACATCATCGGAAATCTAAAAAAATATGTCGACAAACAGTGCGGGTAATCATCAAGAGCCTCCGGGAAGGCAAATGAAAACAGAAGGAAAGAAACTCAACTGCTGGGAATTCAAAAAGTGTGGGAGACAGCCAGGGGGGAAAGAAGCAGGCGCACTCGGTGTCTGCCCTGCAGCCGCTGACAAAAAACTCGATGGCCTCCACGGCGGGAAAAATGCAGGCAGGGCCTGCTGGCTGGTAGCAGGGACGATGTGCGGCGGAACGACCCAGGGAACTTTTGCGCAGAAATATGGAAATTGCGAGAACTGCGATTTTTTCAGGGCTGTTATGAAAAAAGAACGGCCGGCGTTTAAAATGTATCCCATCAAGGGAATTAAGGATAATGAAGGTGAGAGGTAAAAAAGCGGATGTTTGTATTCCAGCTGCTCCTCACAACCTCTGGATGGAGCACGCCAGCTTTCCCTATTCTCAGGCGGAAGATGACAATAGTTGAGCTTCCTTTCGCTGCCCCATGGCCAGTTTGCTCCGGGAAAGATGGCCAGATTCGCCAAAAACCTCCAGGCTTAAAGCTCTGGAACAAGGCGGGACATAGGTCCCGAGATCAGGCAGTCAGTTTGTAATCACAATTAGTTTTACTGCCGTACATCGGGTTTCTTATGCATCGCCCTCCCCTTACAAAGCTTCACAGTTCACGCAGGCATCTTCATTTCAGTGGCAACCGTAAGCTCTTCGAATATCTTGCCGAGTTCGGCAAGCGGTCCTTCACCTAACCCTTTGCAGTCGACCTCGAAGCCCTCCGGGAGGAACTTTATCCTTTTCTTTCGCCCTTGGCGGAGATCCATGATATGAGACGGCTGCACTGACGTATCTGAGAAAAAAAGCACGCGGACTTTGTCCCCTGATTCGTGGATCTTTTCCACACCAAGCTGCTTTGCCACCGCCTTCAGTCCCGCGATCCTCAGAAGATTGCGGGCTTCCTCAGGCAGTGCGCCGAACCTGTCCCTCAGTTCGGACTCGAAATCGGCTATTCCGGCTGGGGTCTGCAGAGACGCAAGCCGTCTGTAAAAGCTAAGCCTCAGCGTTACGTCTTCGATATATTCTGCCGGTATGAAGGCGGATATCTGAACTTCTATGGCAGGCTCACGCTCCTCCTTCACTTCTTCTCCTTTGAGTTCCGCCACCGCCTCTTCGAGCATCTCTATGTAAAGGTCAAACCCCACCTCATGTATATGCCCCGACTGTTCCGCTCCGAATATCTCACCGGCCCCCCTTATCTCCAGGTCTTTCAGAGCCAGTCTGAAACCCGCGCCAAGGTAGCTCATCTCCTGCACCGCCTGGAGCCTTTTCCTTGCCTGCTCGGACAGCATAGACTCCGGGGGCGCAAGAAATAAAGCGTATCCCTTCCTGCTGCTTCTCCCCACACGGCCCCTCAACTGGTAGAGGTCGGCAAGGCCCATCCTGTCGGCCCTGTCTATGATGATGGTATTGGCCCGCGGGATGTCCAGACCCGAACCGACTATGGAGGTCGACACCAGCACGGTGACCTCTCCCTCAAAAAATCTGTGCATGACCTTTTCGAGTGCCCTTTCCGGCATCTGGCCGTGGGCAACCCCCAACTGGGCGGAAGGGACGAGGCGCTTCACCTGGTCGGCCACCCCGTGAATGTCATTCACCCTGTTATGGACAAAAAAGACCTGTCCGTCCCGCCGAAGCTCGTTCATTATGGCATCCCCGATGAGAGAGTCACTGGACATGGCAACCGTACTCTTCACCGCAAGCCTTTCTTCCGGAGGAGTTTCTATGACGCTGATGTTTCTGATCCCCGAGAGGGCCATATGGAGTGTCCTCGGAATCGGCGTGGCAGTCAACGTAAGAACGTCTATATTAGTCTTTAGCTCGGTAATCCTCTCCTTCTGCCCCACTCCGAATCTGTGCTCTTCGTCAATGATGAGCAGGCCCAGCCGGCCGAAGGAAAGCCTGCCTGACAGGAGAGCATGAGTTCCTATGACGATGTCGACTTCTCCGCCCTCTACTCCCTTCATCACCCGTCCAATATCCTTCTTCGACTTGAACCTGCTGATGAAATCTATATTGACCGGGAACCCGGAAAAACGCTCCCTGAAAGTCCTGTAATGCTGCTCGGCAAGAATAGTCGTGGGCACCAGGACCGCGACCTGCCTGTTGTCGTAAATCGCCTTGAAGGCCGCCCTCATCGCCACTTCTGTCTTGCCGTAGCCGACATCCCCGCAGAGCAGTCTGTCCATGGGGGTATCCGACTCCATGTCACGCTTTATATCGGCGATCGCCTTGAGCTGATCAGCCGTTTCCTCGTAAGCGAAGAAACTGTCGAACTCCCTGTGGAGTTCGGTATCAGGACTGAAGGAAAACCCCCGGGCGGCCCTCCTGCCCGCATAGAGAGAAAGAAGCTTCGCCGCCAGTTCCCGGACCTTTTTTCTTACCTTCTCCTTCTTCTTCTGCCAGGTCTTGCCCCCCAGCCTGTCCGTATTCGGGACTATCCCCTCTTCTGAACGGTATTTCGAAAGGACCCGGATGTTCTGGACCGGTATATAGAGTTTCCCGTTTTCATATTCGATCACCATGAGCTCCAGCTCGGTCCCGTCACTCTCTTCTCTCTTGTTCACTCCGCTGAACCTGCCCACCCCGTGGTCCCTGTGCACAACAAAATCTCCGGGAGTTATATCGTCGATCGACACCAGGAGATTGGAGATCTTCGATTTTGTGATGGACCGGAAAGACGGCCGCTCTCCGAACATCTCGGTCGCGGTCAGAATAAGCAGGCCCTCGGTGAAAAGACCGGATGAAAGTCCGTCCACTGTCACGGAAAACGTTCCGGAAAATTCGGCAAGTTCTTCCGCCCCCACAAGCGGAACTATTATATCCTTCTCGCGGAAGAGTTCCCTGAGCCTCTCGGCCTGCCCGGAGGAAGAGGCTACGAAAATGACTCTGTTGGACTTACCGAGTTTTCCGACTGCCTCCGGCAGGCCCGCGAATCCTTCCCTCTCTTCGGGCAGGATGCCGTTGCCACGCATGGGAAAGATGCGGGCCGCGACATCAATGCCGGCCTCCCGAGTCCCCTCCCCTTCCATAATTGTACCCGGACCTTCAAAAGAATACCTGGAAAGCAGGAGCGTGTCGGCGGGAAACTCTTCCCTTTCCACCTCGGGGTAGAGGCAATAGAATGTCCTGCTACCGTAGAGGGATTGCCACCCGTTCAATTCTGCCGGTTCGGCAGCCGGAAAAAGCAGAAGCTCGCCGATATTGCCCTTAGATCTCTGGGTTTCAACATCGAAGATTTTGACTTCCTCTATCTCGTCTCCGAAAAACTCTATTCTCAGAGGGTCCTCCGCAGTGGAAGGGAAAACATCAAAAATCCACTCCCTCCTGCTGAACTCCCCCTTCCCCCCGACCATCGGCGCCTTGGAATACCCGAGGTCAACAAGCAATTCCTCAAGCCCTGACCTCGCCATCGTCACCCCCGTCCTGATCAGAGCTGTGCGGCCTTTGAGGGACTCTTTGTCCCAAAGAGCGGACTTCAGGCTCCGGGACGATGTCACCAGAGAATCCGACTCTCCCAGAGAATGTATTATGCTCGCCCTTCTCCCCGCGGTCTCAGGGTCGTTGGACTCCGGCAAAAAAAACACCTGCCTCCCCGCAAATATCCTGCGGAAGAAGTTTATGTCCTTCCCAAGGACCTCGGCCGCTGCCTCGTCTTTCTCGACGGCGACGAAAGGTTTGTCTGTCATGGCAAGAAAGAGCGCCGCAGACGAGCCTGTCAGGTTGAAGATCCGGCAGCCTCCGCACCCCGAATCGGCGACGGCTCTTTTCATGAGCGAAAGGAGTTCCATGGCGAATGGTCCGCCTACGCGGGCAACCGGCGTATCTTTTCGATTATGCCAGTTGTTGAAGCTCCTCTGACATAAGGAAGGCTGTAGGTCTCGTCCACGATATCGTAGCCGACGATTTCTTCCTTCTTCCAGTCCCCGCCCTTGACGAGGACGTCGGGGCGCAGTGTTTTTATCAGACGGTAAGGTGTACTCTCACTGAAAATTATCACATGATCCACCATCGCAAGGGCGGCCAGCACTTCCGCCCGGTCCTTCGCGGAATTCACCGGTCTTCCGGGCTTGATCCTTCTGACCGAGTCGTCGGAGTTTACCCCGACTATAAGGACATCACCCAGTTTCCTTGCATGCCTCAGATACCGTGTGTGTCCCTTGTGCAATATATCAAAGCAGCCGTTCGTAAAAACTATTTTCCTGCCGGAGGCCCGCAGCGATTCGCATATTTTTTTCAGATTTTTCCTGTCCTGGATTTTTTTCATCCTTAGTGTCCTTACGCGTTCAAGGCGATCTCTTTCAGCTTCGCCTTCGCCTTTTCGAGAACAGACCTGTCGCCCTTGAAGCTGATTTTCTCAAGCGCCGCATCAATAGGGAACCACTGCGAATCGTCGACCTCGAAGTCATGCTGCTCTGTATTTCCACTCACATATTCCAGCAAAAAAAAATGCACCGTCTTCCTGCATTTTACGTTCTCGCCCTTAATGTAATACCAATAGGTGATATCTCCCAGCTCCTCAATAATCTTTCCTGACAGTCCCGATTCCTCCCTGACCTCCCTGACCGCCGTCTCTTCCGGCGTCTCTCCCCTGTCGATGAGACCCTTCGGCAGGCACCACACCTTGCCGCCCTTTACGGACACAAGAACCACCTCTATACTGCCCTCTGTCCGCCGGAATATTACGCCGCCGGACGATGTCTGCCGTCTGAGGGACGCTGGTTTCATGCTTCCTTTCCGGCGGTCGGCACTGAAGATGAAGCATGGCAAGATCTCTCTGGTTCAGATAACCCGCCGTCTGCGGAAAAACCTTCAAAGGACTTACGTGACAACCGCATATTTCTCACATGAAACGGGCCGTTACCGCTTCCATGACATCTCTCCTCAACCTGAGGGGTTTCATATCGCTTCCAACGCACCCGAGTTTCACCGTCGCCTCTACAAGACCCTCGCCGGTATTTTCCCTGCGGACGGTATGCCTGAAAATTATGGACGCGGGACCGGACCGGTCCACCGAAGTCTCAACGGCCAGCACATCGCCGTATCTTCCCGGGGCCATATATTTGACAGCGGCCTCCGCAACTACAAAGAAAACTCCCTCCCCTGTGAGGGCCTTCAGACTGACGCCGCGCGATTCGAGAAACTCGGTCCGGGCACGTTCGAAATACCTGAGGTAGTTGGCATAATAGACAACGCCGCCGCAGTCCGTGTCCTCATAATAAATCTTAACCAGTATCGTATGGTTCATTTCGTGAGCATCGTCCCCGTAATCAGCTTCAGTATATCATTGTAAAAAGCAAAAGCCATGAGTGAGATGAGCAGAGCCAATCCGACCTTTTGGGCAAACATGATGACTTTCTCACTAAGGGGCCTTCTCCTGACAACCTCGATGCAGAGAAAAAGCAGGTGTCCTCCGTCGAGAACCGGTATCGGCAACAGATTCAACACTCCCAGATTTATGCTTATCACCGCCATAAAGGTAAAGAAATCCACAGCACCCCGGGAGGCCGTTTGTCCAGCCATTTCAAATATCATGATCGGCCCTCCTATAGTCTTGGCGGGAATCACCTTCTGAATCAGCTTCACTATTGATTCGGCGGTCAGGACGGAAAATTCCCAGGTCTTCCGGAAGCCCATTGAAAGTGCCGGGAAAGGACCGTACTTCTTTATAAAAGTATTCTCCATGGGCCTGATACCGATAAGGCCTATTTCTTTTTCCCCGCTGCCGGGCACAGTAATCGTACTTTTTTCCGGCGTTATCATCAGTTTAATGAGTCTGTCATCTCTCCTGACAGTAAACCTCAACGTTTTTCCGGGATTGTTATGGATCAGTTCCGTCATATCCTGCCAGGTTTTAACCTCGGAGTCCTCTATCGCCAGAATCCGGTCACCTTTCCTGAGGCCGGCCTTCTGCGCAGGAGTCCCCATAATGACCTCTCCGACAACCGGGTACAAAAGATGAGATATCCCTATCTCCCATATCTTTCTTTTCTCCCCGAAAACATTCTCGACCGACTTCCTCTCAGGGGTGACTTCGATGCCTATCACTTTGCCGTTTCGTCTGACTTCAAGATGCAGAGGCGACCCTTTGCTCTCCTCCACGTCCGTTTCCACTTCATCCCAGCTGCGGATGGTATGGCCATTGATTTCCATTATCCTGTCGCCGGTCATGAGCCCGGCACTTTCCGCCGGCGATTTTTCTAAAATCTTCCCGACATCAGGGTAAAGCACCGGAACCCCGGCCATAAAGATCACGACAAATACGAACGCCGCAAAGATCAGATTGAAGACCGGTCCGAAGAGAACAATCGAAAACCTTTTCCAGGCCGGCTGGCTGCTGAAGGCCCGTTCCTTTTCCGTTTGTGTAAGCTCCTCCCCCGGCTCTTCCCCCAGCATTTTAACGTAGCCGCCCAGTGGAAAAGCCGAGATGCAATACTCTGTCTCTCCAAAGGTTTTCCCCACGACTTTCGGGCCGAAGCCGAGGGAGAACTTCATAACCTTGACGCCGAGCAGCTTCGCGAAAAGGAAATGACCCAGTTCGTGAACAAAAATCAGTATACCGAGCAAAAATAGTGCGTAAAGTAAAGTCACTTCGACAGCTCCTTGACGTAAAGTTGCGAGGTTTCACGAGCCCACCGATCGGCCGCCAGCACCTCCTTCAGCGACGAGGCGGACGAAGAGCGGTGGACCCGTATGGTCCTCTTTATTATAGAAGGAATATCATTAAACCCGATGCTGCCGCTCAAGAAGGCATTAACGGCGATTTCGTTGGCAGCATTGAGCACACAAGGCATGGTGCCTCCCACCCGCAATGCGTCATAGGCATAAGAAAGACATGGGAAGTTCCGCTTGTCAGGTTTACTGAATGTCAGAGATTGAAGCCTGTGAAGGTCAAGACCCTGTATCGGCCCCTCAAGCCTCTCAGGATAAGTCAGGGCATAGGAAATGGGGCCCCTCATGTCGGGCATCGACATCTGCGCCAGACAGCTCCGGTCCTTAAACTCGATGAGAGAATGAACGATGCTCTGGGGATGGACCACCACATCAATCTTTTCGGGGGGCAAATTGAACAGCCAGAACGCCTCAATAACCTCGAACCCCTTGTTCATCAAGGTCGCGGAATCTATTGAGATCTTCTTCCCCATGTTCCAGTTCGGATGTTTGAGGGCGTCTTTCGCCTTAATATGTGTAAGGTCTTTTTTACTCTTATTCAGGAAAGGTCCTCCCGAGGCAGTCAGTATAATGCGCCTTACGTCAGCCATTCTTCTTCCCTCCAGGCACTGAAAGACGGCGGAATGTTCACTGTCCACGGGTATAATCTTCACCCTGTTCTTTCGGGCCTTCTTCATGACTATTTCACCGGCCATCACGAGCGCTTCCTTGTTGGCAAGTCCGACATCCTTGCCGGCCTCGATGGCGGCTATAGTCGGGATGAGGCCTGCAGCCCCGACGATGGACGATATGACAAAATCCGAATTCAGGTACGAAGCGACTCGCTTGATGCCCTCCTCCCCGAAGCCTATGTCCGGGCTCTTGATCCTCCCTCTCAGCCTGTCCGCGTCTTTTTTATCCGCGACGGCGACCATCTCGGGTTTGAAGGTCCTTATCTGCTCCTCAAACAGATCAATGTTCTTTCCGGCTGTTAGTCCGACAACCTTAAAGTCTTCCCGGTGTTTGGCTACGACATCGAGTGCACTGCGGCCTATGGAACCGGTGGATCCCAGAATCGTAAGTCTTTTCATTATCTTTAATTATACTAAAAGCCGGGGCTTTTTATCCCCGGCGAAACCTGAAAATCGGTATTTGGAGCGGGGCGAAGATCTCCGGGAAACCCCTGCAATCTTCGCCCCTGCGCTTGAGGGCAGAAGCAGGTTTATTTGATCAGTCCCAGTCCGATACAAAACCAGTAAAGCACGGGGCCCGCGAAGGTGACACCGTCGATCTTGTCCAGAACGCCGCCGTGCCCCGGGATGATATGACTCGAGTCCTTGACGCCGGCGTCGCGTTTAAACATCGATTCCACAAGGTCACCGACAATCGTCACAACGCCTATCGCGAGGCCCAGAAGGACCACACGGGACAGTGATTCCATATGAAGCAACAAGGCGTTTATGAGCAGGGCGCCCAGTATCCCCCCTATACCCGAACCGACCGCTCCCTCCACTGTCTTGTTTGGACTGACCTGTTCGTACAGCTTTCTCCTTCCGATGCCCTTCCCGACATAATATGCCAGACTGTCCGCTGCCCAGACCGATGAATAGAGGAAAATTATCCACACAGGGGACGCCTTTACCAGACTCAGTTGAAAAGTGAGAAGCCCCGGGATGTACAGAAGTCCGAGCATGGCGGTAGCTACATCACGGCGAGAGGACTCCGGGCTGCCCTTAAACAAAAGCCTGACCGCCATAATGATCATCAGAGACAGAAGCACCGCCGTCGCAAAATGCTCCCGTGCCGAATAGAATACGGCAAGGAGCGCGGCTCCCCACAGCAGTCCCGTATATTTCATCAGACCCTCTAGTCTGAACATGGAATAGAATTCAAGGAGCGCAATGGACGACAGAACGACCATCAGGGAAAAAAAATACCCGGCTGGGAGATGCATGACCAGGACGTAAAGAAAAGGAACAAGGATGATCGCGACAATCAGTCTCTTAATATGCATCAGACTTCACAGGTATGGCGCCAAACCGGCGCTCTCTGTTCTGAAAGTCCTGCAAGGCCAGCATAAATTCGTCACTGTCAAAATCAGGCCATAAGGTATCGGTAAAATACAGTTCAGCGTAAGCACTCTGCCACAAGAGGAAGTTACTCAATCTCCTCTCGCCGCTGGTCCTGATAATCAGATCCGGAGCGGGCAGCCCCCCCGTATCAAGATAGCCGGTGAAAAGCTTTTCAGTCAACTCGCCGGGCCTGCATCCGGAATCCATGACCTTTTTGACGGCCCTGATGATCTCGTTCCTTCCGCTGTAACTCAGCGCGGTGACCAGCGTCATCCCCCGGTTGGATGCCGTCCTCTGCTCCGTCTCCTTTAAAAGTGCCTGAATATTTTCTGGAAGACGCCAGAGTTCGCCTATCGCCCTGAATACGATATCCTTTTTTATAAGCCCCGAGACTTCCTTTTTGAGATACAGTTCGAGCAGCTTCATCAGGGTTGATACCTCAGACGGCGGGCGCTGCCAGTTCTCGGTCGAAAAAGTGTACAGGGTGAGACATTTTATTCCGAGGTCAGATGAAGACTCGATTATCTCCTTTGCCCTCTCGGCCCCGACCCTGTGCCCTTCTATCCTTGGCAGGCCCCTGATCTGTGCCCACCTTCCGTTGCCATCCATGATGATTCCGATATGAGTCGGCATTTTCCCGGACAAGTTCACCTCATCTGCCCTTCACCAAATAAACGTATAACGTTGTTCCAAAAGGGTCTTCTCCCTTCAGAATATTCTCAAACTTTATTCCCATAAAGGGACTCGCCAAAACGACAATCTTATCGCCCGACAGAGCGTAGTCCAGCAGCGACCCGCTTATGCCGTCGACAAGTTCCCCCTGCTCCATGGAAAAACCGTTCCACCAATAGCTCCTGATCCTGGAATTCATGTAGCCAAGCCCCTTTGCAACGCCGCTAAGAGGCTTCCTGTCTACAACCAGAACCTCCTTCTGCATGGCGATCAGTCTGTCCTTTATCGCCCATTCCCCCCGGTCAAAAATACCGCCCGGGGATTCCTTTTTGAAGGTTGTGACAAACCCGCCTGTATCCTTCTTGCTCTTCCAGACCCTCAATCCACTCTCGTTATACAGATTCAGGAAACCCTGGGCATCATATGCAAGAATCATGTTCTCATTCGACGGACCCTTCATAGGTACGAAATCGTAAATGTTAACACCGTCGGGAATGCTCAGAGGTTTGCCTGCCACGCACCCGCCGGAGGCGCACTTCAGAGCAACAACCCTTCCCTTGAACCCCTCGGAAGCCGAATACTCCTGGGCGGCAAGACCGCTTCCGACCCTGCGAACGAAGTAGCTCCCCTTCCATATGCGCTGGAAACCCGACCCCGTAAACTCATAAATATATGAGACGATATCGCCGTTCCTGCGGGAAGTGGCCACAATCTCGTCCTTTCCGTCTCCATTCAGATCAACCGAGTCCAGCCAGATGAAGTCATCGGAGGCCGAGCCTTTTATCTCCCAAAGAAACTTGAGGTCTACCCCTAGAGAATAGACCCGGAGGTTCCCGCCCGTGCTCATGATTACCTCTTTTTTCCCGTTTCCTTCAACATCACCAATCGTCACCAGTCCCGCCTTGAACGGAAGATCGAAAGTCATCACGGGTTCTCCCGTCTGCGGCACAAAATACTCTTCCCCGAACTTCAAATTCCTCGAATAATCAGCGTCCACCGTAGTTTCAGCATCTACGAATTTCGATCCGTCGGAAACCCAGAACAGCCGCTCCCGCAGGACCGTCCCGTCTTTCGATCCCTCTGAGGAAAGGAGAAGCGCCACCTCTGCTCCCAGTCTCCTGGCTTCAGTAAGGACCTTTCCCACATCGTCCGTCTCCAGCCCCGTATCCAGCATCTGGACGCGGCCTGTCTCCTTCAGTTTCCTGTAATATTCGTCGGCCAGGTTCCAGTCGACATTCTTCTCCTGGCAGAACATCATCTTTATCGTGGTATCCGAAAGGCGCACTCCGTCGCCCTGTTTTGCCCCGCCCTCGATCAAAACACCCGAGGACGAATCAGGCCGGGCATCCCTTACTTCAACCTTTCCTACAGCCGCCTCGACTTTCCCCACCACTTCCCCGGTGACGGGATGAACGAAAGGTACTCCTTCCCTCAATACTTTCAACCTCATCCCCGGTCTCACGGAATCCTTCTCTCCGATCGACAGTGTCACCTTGTCTCCCTCGACGCCGGTAACCGTACCGCTGAGAGTCTTGAAATAAGAAAGAGCGTTTTCTTGCAGCTTTTCGAGAGGATCCTCCTTCCCGTGAGCTGCAGAAACGAGCGCGAAAAAAAACAACGCGACGCAGATTAAACGTTTCACCTTCATCCTCCCTGAAAAATCGATGCAACGGCCCTACCCCTCAGGGAAAGGAACACGCATCGGCAAGACTCAACCACTTTTCCAATCATATTTATAAGGTCAACCAATATCCGGTTATTCAATATACCACAAAATACCCGAAAAGGAGAAAAGGATTAGAGCCACTCGATGAGCCGGCCGACCGCAGATAAAGCCTCACATTCGCATCAATTCCGAAAAAAGACGTCGGTGTGTCGGCCCGCGTAGGGATGCCGCTCCCAAGACGCCCGCAGTCTGCCAAAACACGTTTCTCAGGAAATCACCGAACGTCACGCCTGCTGTTTCCGTCATCGGTGGGATAGACTCCGCCGCCACGCATGGGCCTTTCATGCATACCCGGCCCAACCTGTTCAACACAGGCAAAAACTTCCCCCTGCTCGGATTTATCGCCCGGCAAGAACGCCGTTTCACATCACCGGCGTTCTTGCAGATTGACAGGGGGATACCTTAAATGATAAAAAGAAACAATGGAAGAAGAGGGCATTTCAGGGGTAAGCGAAGAAGAGCTGGGAATTGTAAGAGATATTTTCAGGACCATCACCAAGACCGTCAAAACCTTCTCGGTGTATCCACGGGACAATCCTATTTATCAGAAATTTACCTCCGAGGTATTTGAGAAATTCACGGCATTCTTCGAGTCTTCAGAAGAACTTTCCGTGTCCGTCGAGCAATATTCCCTCCTGTATAAGACAAAGGAAGTTTTTCACAGCGATGAAAAGACCGATAATATTGCGATGCTGCTCTACGCCGACGGGTTGAGGCAGATAGACTTCTACAAGGGAATATCTGCAGACGAAATAATCGATTTTGTCGATATCCTGAGACTTGCACCAAAATCCGAGACAAACGACGAAGACGATATCGTGACCCTGCTGTGGGAAAAAAACATAAGGAATATGGGCTATACGGCTGTTGACGACACTGTGGATGACGATCTGGCCGTGGAGGAAAGCCTCCAGATGGAAGCCTCGGACGACAGCAATGTGGAAAATATTTCAGAAGGCGCAGCCTTTTCGGATTCAACCCTGTCAGCCTTTTTCCACGAAGATAGAGAGAGATCTTCAGGTGGGGGTGAACCCGATTTTCTAAAGGAAGAACTCCCGAGGCTTCAGGAGAGCTCACTTCTGGATTCAGCCGTCGATCTCTTCTTCGACCTTTTTTCGACGGAAGTTGATTCCGATGCCTTCCCGGAAACCATGCACAATATCGGAAGGATCCTCGACATGAGAATGCAGAAGAAAGAGGTGAAAGCTGCGATCAGGATACTGGAGGGCTTAAGGCAAATCTCGCCGGTCTATAGATCTCCCGAGCAGATTGAGATAATCAGCAGAGTTTTTTTGAAGGCTGCCAGTCCGGAAAACCTGATGGCACTGTTAGAGTTTTCGACTATCGATGATATCCGCAGGTATCTGCTCCTGCTTGAACGGAATGCACTGTCCCCCATGGTGGCAGTGCTGGGGGATCTGCAGGACAGAAAGAAAAGGAGGATACTCTGTGACATATTGGCCGAAACGGGGGGGCAGAATATCCCCGTCCTTGCGGAGGCACTGGCGGACGGAAGATGGTACCTTGTCAGAAATATCGTCATGATCCTCGGCATGACCAGAGAGCCGACAGCTGTTCCGCATCTTCAAAAAGTCCTGAAACACCCGGACCTGAGGGTGAGAAGAGAAACCGTACGCGCGCTGGACAGCATCCATACCGAAGAAGCGAAAAAACTCCTTCTTGCCGCAATGTCCGACAGCGACCTTACAGTGAGAATCTCCTGCCTCAAGTCTCTCCGCCGATTCAGAGACCCCGCCCTCTTCCAATTTTTCAAAAAAAGCGCCTCCAGGGAAGAGTTACGCAAGAAACCGTTCGCTGAAAAGAAGGAGACGCTGGAAACGCTCGCCGTCCTTGGCGGTGAAGAAGCGTTGCCGGTCCTCTACGACCTTTTCAAGAAGGAGCGGCTGATCGAAAAAGACGATATCACCGAATTAAGGGCTTCCGCAGCCTATGGTCTCGGACTCATCGGCACACAGGAAGCCTTATCTCTTCTCGAAAAAGAAGCGGGATCGAGGAAAAGTATCCTTAGGGAGGCATGTCTCAAAGCTATCAGGGCATCAAAACAAGATGGAACAATCCAGCGATAAGATATACAAATACGGTAAATCCCTGATAACGAACCTGCATATACTGGTAAGGATCACTGGCATATACGATTCCATGAACGACACTATTCTTAACGTTGCAGGCAGGCTCCTCGGCGACATAGAGCGCTTTCTGGAAGAAACCGGTGACTTCACTGTCAAGGTGATCGAGGGGTCCTTCTATATAGAAGGGACGCGGGTAAAGGCCGGAGTGTCCGACATAGAGAACTTCACCGCCCTGGCCCAGACTTTGATGAACAAGTCGATAGGCGTGCTGGACTTCGTTTCCCCGGTCAAGGCAGAAGACCTTGTCAATCTTGCCTATTCGATAAGAGAGGGTTCCGAAGCGTCAGAGGTTCAGACCAGGCTCGAAGGCAAAAGCACAAAAAGCATCGGTATCGGCGGTCCCGTGTTGTTGCTGAGAGAAGAGGGGATAGATTTAAAAGACGGGCTCGCAATGGCGAGAAGAACTTATTCCAAGGCCGTAGCTGCAATGATGACGATGGATGCATCCCTCAAAACAGGTAAACGTTTCAAACTGAAAAAGGTAAAGAGACCTTTGCAGCTGATAGTGGATTCCATCCTTTATGACGAAAGTTTCTTGTTAAGATTCGCCGCTGCGAGAAATCACGACAATTATTACTATTTCCATCCTGTGAATGTGGCTGTTTTCTCCGTCGCCATCGGCAAGAGAATCGGACTCGACAGGGTGCAGCTGAGAACGCTTGCAATGGCGGCTTTTTTTCATGATGCCGGAAAGATCGGGATGCCGCTGAGCATCCTCGGCAAGAAGACTGATTTTACCCCAAGAGAGGATGAGCTCATAAGAAGACACCCGACCGAAGGGATAAAGGTATTTCTAAAGTCTTTCGCCCTCAGTGAAACGACAATCATCTCAATGCTGGTGTCCTACGAGCACCACATGAAGTTAGACCTTTCCGGCTATCCAAGCGTGCCCGACGGGAGGCGATTGAACCTCTTCAGCCGGATCGTCAGCATCGCGGACGATTTCGATTGCCTGGTATCGGGCAGGGTGTATGGAAGACACAGGGTCAGCAGGGAGGCCGCCCTCAAACTGCTCGTTCAGAAAAGCGGGACTCACTACGATCCGCCCCTTGTAAAGGCTCTTGTCGATATATTCATTTGAGAGCCGAATGATCGACGACTTGAAGATCAGAGCAGGGCAAGGTTGTCCCTGTGTATGGCCTCATCGGAATACTTATAGCCGAGGATAAGTTCTATCTCGGCCGTCTTTTTCCTCATTATCTTCTTCAGGTCCGCTGAAGAATAATTCGCCAGGCCCTTGGCTATCCGTTTTCCGCCGGTAGTCACGCAATACACCGAATCTCCCAGATCGAATTCCCCCTCGACGGAGACGATGCCAGTCGGCAGCAGGCTCCCGCCCCTTTCGGTAATGGCTTTTACGGCGCCGTCATCCAGCACAAGGGAACCCCTGGGACGACTGCTGTATGCGATCCATCCCTTCCTGTGTGAAAGCCTGCTTTTCGCCGGCCTTATAAAGGTCCCGTGCTCTTTGC
>JBJKPE010000072.1:0-7546 GCA_046706685.1 Thermodesulfovibrionales bacterium
CCGGGCCGAGTCCCACCAGGCCAAGGTTATGAAACTGCAGGACCAGGGTCGTCATGCCGAACCCGCCAAGGCCCACAACTGCCGGGTTTCCAAGCTTCGCTTCTTCAGCCATCGCTACCTCCTCAAACTAGTGATTCGATTATTTACGCCCCAAGGCGTAACCTGATGCCCATTCCGAGCCATTCGTAAGGGATTGTCGGAGGCCGAGAACAATGAAGACGAGATGATACAGGATACTGATACACAGAATCTCTATGCTGAGATTCCCCCATGTTTTCCTGCCCCCCTTTATGTTTCCCAGGCATAACATAATGCCGACACTGATCGTGTTTCAAGATTACAAGAACTTTTCTGATGTGTCAACAGGACGGGCGGTGACGAAGAGAAGCGAGTTGGGGGCAATCCGGGTCGGACACTTTTCTTTTCGGTATGAACGGGACTATACGATATCTATCGGGGACAAGACCGGCGTTTTACCGGAGGACGATCATGGCAAAATGTACCGTCCGATTCTGCTCAAAACACATGTCCCATCCTCACCCTGCCATCTTCCTCATGCAGACGAGATTGGTGGCGGACCAGCCGTTGGCGGAGTAAAACCTCATCGCCGACTCGTTGTCCGAATCCCGGAGCAGCTGAAGTCTTGAGATTTTCTTGTCGGAGCACCATCCGGCAACCTCGGAAAGAAGACCCGCGCCTATCCCCTTTCCCCTGTATTCCCTTCGTACGATCACGTCTTCTAGAAGAGCGACAGGTCCGCCTTCAGCGGTAGAAATGAGCATCTGCACCGAGCACATGCCGACGATCTCGCCGGCGTCTTCAGCCACGAGGACGGCCGATGACCCGGATCCGTCATTGATTAAAAGAGTCAGCCCCTGCGCCTGCTTGCGCTCGTCGGGCCTGAAATCAGCCTCTACCGAGAAAAGCTCCGAGAGCAGCCCGCACATCCCGGGAATGTCTCCGCTGGTCGCCCGTCTGACCAAAATCTCCATTTATTTATCCCTGCAAAAAGTCAAGGTCGGGCAGTCAGTCCGTCGTCCGTCACTCCCGCTTGCCGGGAGTCCTTCCGAAGAAAGATTCCCTGTGAGGGTCGGGACAGGCCGGGCAAGCCGGAATGACAAGAAACGGGATATTACTTTCGCAATAGGCTGAACTGCCGTCAGATTTCCACGTGGATGTGGCATTTCTTTGTACAGGCCTTCGCGCATGCCTCACAGCCGATGCAGTTTTCGGGCTTCACAACCGACATCACTTTGTTGCCCATGTCGTCTCCGAATTCATCCTCGCCCTCAAACGGCTTTTCGATGAGTTCGAGGACGTCGCGGCTGCAAACCTTATAGCACCTTCCGCATCCCATGCACTTGTCCACATCGATCGAATCTATGAACCTCGGCGTCCATGCGTTACCGCCTCTTGTATACCCGACAATCGCCATATATCCTCCTTTTCGGTCGGGGCAATCATGCATTGCCCCGACACAAACTAGAACCCCTTTATTAAGCCACCGCGGCTCCGTCCGTTTCCCCTGTCCTCACCCGCATCGCGTTTCCTATCGGAGAGACGAATACCTTTCCGTCGCCCCGCCTGCCCGATTGGTTGGCCTCTATTATTATCTTGACGACTCCGTCTACAGCCTCGTCCGGCACAACGATGGTAAGCATTCGCTTCGGCACATAGAGCGCCTTTTTAGGCAGGGTATGCTCGAGGGCATATACCGAGGGCGTCGGTTTCAGCTTCACGGCGGTGCAGTAGCTGTCAGGCATCTCCGAGTCCATCTCGGCGCACATGGCGCCTTTCTGCTTTCCCCTTCCATCAACGCTCTGTATCGTAAGCGACGGGTACCCCAATGCGTCGAGCGCCGACTTCGTCTCGGGCAATCTGTCTCTCCTTATAATCGCGGTGATCTCTTTCATAAGCCCTCCTCGCCGGTCCTGACGGTGTAGGCCTTTTCTACCTGACTGACGAATATCTTCCCGTCGCCGATAAAGCCGGTCCTGGCCTTCTCGCTGATGATACCGACCGCCCGTGTCTCTTCTTCGTCGTCTACCACCATCATGAGCAGCGTCTTGGGCAGCTCGTCATAGTGCACCGGCCCGACCTGAAGCCCTTTCTGTTTGCCTCTGCCGAAGACCGGCATCTTTGTCAGCGACGGAAACCCAGCCCCTTCAAGGGCCAAAACAACTTCCTGCTCCTTTTCCGGCCTTACGAAAGCCCTTATCATCTTCATCTCTTTTTCCTCCTGTTTGAAATTGCCCTGCATTTTTCACTATTCACTGCTCACTATTTACTATCTCTATTCACTGCTGATCGCCTTTTTGAGCCACGGCGGAGGGGATTTCTTTATCGCTTCGCTCAGCCTCTTAAGCGACTCCTCTATCGTGACCATCTCCTTCACCTTCACGGGCATGATCCCTTTCTTGACAAGGCGGGCAGCTGACGGACCGCCGATCTCGGTCAGGTATATGATTTTGCAGTCCCCGAGGGATTCGACCTTTTTCTGGACAAGGTCGTCGTGAATCTCTCTCATGCCTTTCGTCTCTTCTATCGCCGTGTCCCTGCCTTCGGCGAATTTCCTAATCTCGACGAGGCTGTACCCTTCTTCCTTCAATTCATACACGGCGAACATGCCGGCCCTCCCGAAGTGTTCGTCAACCTGTACGCCATCCGTTGTTGCAAATGCAACCTTCATCAGTGCACCTCCTTTACAAATACATTGGCTACTTCGCTGATCGTCGTGAGCGTTCCCCTGTAGCCGATCGTGACCTTCTCAGTGCCGCCAAAGATCTTGTAGACCGGGAACCCCGCCTGATAGAGGCCCGTTTTGAGCCTCTCCGCAGTGTCGACGGCATGGGAACCGGAGATAAGTATGTCGAAGTCCCCTTCGATCGAGAAGAGGTCTCCGACCACAGTTTTCCCGGCGCGGACTTTCGCCGCCGAATCCGCCGGCTGCGGCAGCACCGCAAGCTCAACGGATGCACCCATCTCCACGAGCCACTTCGAAAACTGGAGAGAAAGATCAGGTTCGAGGGCGAGGCAGACTTTCTTTTCCCCGTAAAGGAGATGGGCGTCTCTCATTCCGTCGATCAGTATCCTTCTCTGCCTCTTATACCTGTCAGGCATCTCTCTGCCGCTCAGTGCAGCAAGAGTCTGCATAAGCGCGTCGGTGTCTTCAAGCCCCGCAAGTCCTTCAAACACTCTGTATTCGATGCCGAACCTGTCCTTCAGTTTCATTGCGGCCTTCTCCATGCTCGTCCCTATGGCAATAGTGAATACAGAGGCGTCCATCTTCTCGATATCAGCGACGGCAGTGCCGCCCACCGCAAGCGGAGAGAACCCCTGCCTGCTGCCATCGAGGGCCGAAAGATCAGGGAGAATCACCGGCTGCAACCCGAAGGACTCGACTATCTCCCGCAACTCAGTAAAGTCTGCAGGGGTCAGATGAGAACCGGCGAGGACGTTAATCCGTTTTCCCGCCGCCTCTTCCTCTTCCAGGGGGGAGGCCAGGTGAGAGGGCGATGACAGGTGTCCCGGGCCCGCGATCCCGATCATCGCCTCGACCGCCTTTGCGTATCCGCTTTCCAGCCCGCCGTCGTAATCCGGTGTTGAAACGTGAAGAAACCGTGTCTCCGGATGCTTCAACCCCAACTCTTTTACAACATCGGATATATCGTCTCCCTTCACCTCTGAAAGTCCCGTTGCAAGAATGCCGACGACATCGGGGTCGTTCTTCTCAATGATATTTTCGATGGTCCCGGTGATGCGCTCCTCGCTTCCCATCACCACGTCTTCCGTAAACAGCTTGGTGCTCACAAGAGAGATCGGCTCCCTGAAATGCTTCGTCAGAAGCACCTTGCCAAGGAAGTTGCATCCCTGCGCGCCGTGGATGACCGGCGCGGAGCCGTGAATGCCCTGGAAGGCCATGGCAGCTCCGAGGACCTGCGAATGCTTCAAGGGGTTGATGAGAACGGGACGGGGGACCGGGGATCGGGGATGGGCCGTTTCATTCCTGATTGAAGGTTCGACAACCGATCTCTTGCCGGTCCCCGATCCCTGGTTCGCGCGTCCCTCATAGAATCTGATGCTCTTGCTTATGTCCTCAGCGAGATTTACCAGCCCGTTGTAACCGGCGTAGGCGGTATGTCTTTCCTGGTTCACATCCACAAAGGGAATGCCTTCCTTTGCCGCGAGGTACTGGTTCCTGCCGCCTGCGACAAGGATGTCCGCCCGTTTTTCCCTGAAAAGTCTGAGCAGGTTCTTCGGCGTCACGTCCTCGACAAGATGAGCACCCGGGCCGAGGATCGTCTTCATCTTCTCCTCGTCTTCGAAGGTGCTCTTCTTCGTGCCGACTGCAACGACTTCTATCCCCAAGTCGAGAAGCGCTGATATAAAGGACCAGCTCTTCACGCCTCCGGTATAGAGCACAGCCTTCCTGCCTCTGAGATTGCTGTAAGCCCTGAGTTCTTTGTCTAGACGCTCCTCCTCCACCGAAATGACGGCTTCGATCCTTTCAGAAAAACCGTTTGAACCGTCTAAACCGTTTGAACCGTTTGAACTGTTTGAACTGTTTGAACGGCTTAAACGGTCTTTTATAACCCTCAGCGCCTTCGACATCTCGGTCTTTCCAAAAAAAGAGACCTCGGTGTATGGGGTGCCGTATCTCCTTTCCATCTCCCGCGCTACATTGATGAGCGCGCGGCTGCATACGACCACGTTGAGCCTGGCACGATGCGCCCAGGTGATCTCTTCGAAGGTCGCGTCTCCGGTTATCCGTGAAAGAATGCGGATGCCGGCTTTATTTAAAACCGGTTCGAGGAGCCATAGATCCCCCGCGATGTTATATTCTCCGATCAGGTTGATATCGTACTCCGTCACAAGGGGTGGTTCTCCTGTTCCTATGACATGGTCGAGAAGCACCTGACCCGCAATCCTGTTGCCGAGGTTTTTGGGGCCGGTAAAGCCGGGAGCGTTCACCGGGATGACCCGGACGCCAGCGTCAGTCTCCGCCTTTCTGCATACCGCATCGATGTCCTCCCCTGTGAGGCCGCTCACGCACGTCGCGTAGACAAAGACCGCCTTCGGTCCAACCGCCTTGCACGTTTGAAGGATCGCCTGATGCAGTTTTTCTTCAGCACCGTAGACGATGTCAATCTCATTGAGGTCGGTCGTAAAACCCATTCTGTGCAATGGCACGGCATGCCCTGTCCTTGCGCTTGACAAAGATCCTCTTCCTTCCCAGGAGTTGCCGCAGCATGCGATCGGTCCATGCACGATATGAGCGGTGTCCGCTATAGGCTGCAGAACTATCATCGCTCCGTCGAAGGCGCAGGATTCGCCGCCGCGTGAACGGCAGACCTTGTCCTTCTTTTCGGCTCCGCAGCCGTCCTGTGTCAGTTTGTCCATATGCGTAATCATAGTCGTTTATGTTGATCCTTTACTGTTCACTATTCACCACTCACGTTTCACGGCCTCACTCACCGGATCACGTCGAAGCTCGTGGTGTTCATGGTCTTTCTGTCCATCTCGTCGAGGACTGTATTCACGATCGAGGTCAGCAGGTTAATGGCGCCCTGATAGCCGATGACCGGATACCTGTGGAGGTGGTGTCTGTCGAACAGGGGGAAGCCCACTCTTACGAGAGGCGTGCCCGTGTCCCGCCAGAGGAACTTCGCATATGAATTGCCGATCAGGATATCCACTGGATCGGTGAACATCAGGGATCTCAGATGCCACATGTCCTTTCCGGCGTAAACCTTTGCGTCGCTTCCGAAAGGGCTTGAGTCGAGGAGGTTCTGCATCTCATCAGCGAATTTCTTGTCTCCCATGGTGCAGACGATATGCGCAGGAGTTCCGCCCATCTCCATTATGAAACTCACGAGGCCCAACAGCTGGTCGGGATCTCCGACGAGAGCGAATCTCTTCCCGTGAACATAGGGGTGCGAGTCGACCATCGCGTCGACGGCCCTTCCGCGTTCATCTTCTATCTCCTGCGGCACCGGCCTTCCGGTCAGCTTGCTCAGTTCTTCAAAAAATAAGTCGGTATTCCTTATCCCTATGGGCGAAAGAACCAGCGCCTTCTGGCTCCACTCCTTCTGGATGTAATCAATCGTCTTGACCGTCGAATACTGCTGAAGGGCAACAGTGGCGGCGGCGTTTATCGAATCCATCGCGTCTTCCAGCGGAGTGCCCCCCGGATAGAGCTTGTACTGGCCGGTATTAGGCGAATCGAAGATCGCACTGGCGTCCGACAGAATAGTAAAATCGACGCCCATCATCGACAGCAGCCTCTTTACCTCATGGTAATCCCCTGTGTAGGTATCGAATCCCATGATGATATTGATCTTCCCGTTGGGTTCTCCCTTCTTGCCTGCGGTGATGGAAGAGAGTATCCCTTTCATCATATTGTCGTAGCCGTTAATGTACGAGCCTACAAAGCTCGGCGTGTGCGCAAAGGGGACCGGCAGGTCCTTCGGGACCAGACCCTTGTCCTTCGCCTGCCTTATATAGGCGCCCAGATCGTCTCCGATCACCTCCGCCATGCAGGTCGTAAATACCGCGAGCATCTTCGGGTGGTAGAGGGTATAGGCGTTTTCCAGGCCTTCGAGCATATTATTCAGGCCGCCGAAGACAGCCGCGTCCTCTGTCATAGAGGTGGATATGGCCGCCAAAGGCTCCTTGAAATGCCGGTTCAGATGGCTCCTGAAGTAGGCTACGCAGCCCTGCGCGCCCTGAACGAACGGCATTGTGCCGTCAAAGCCCGAGGCGCAAAAGAGCGCACCGAGGGGCTGACATGCCTTCGCCGGATTGATCTTTATGTTCTTCCGGGCGAAATTCTTCTCCTGGTATTCGACCGTCTTTGTCCATTCGGCAACCTCCTTGACCTTTTCCTTCGGCCAGGGGGCCTCGAACTCTCTTTTATTCTCGAACTGGTCGAGGTACTCCTGCTCCTGGAAGAGCTCGTTATGGTCTTTAATCCTGCTGGTCTTCATTTTTTCCTCCGTATCAGACTCCATGTGGGGTTGTTCACAGTCATGTCCATATCCCTCGCAAAGACCGGGAACCCGTCGAAGCCGTGGTATGGCCCGGAATAATCCCATGAATGCATCTGGCGAAATGGCACGCCCATCTTGTGATAGGAATATTTCTCCTTGATTCCGGAGCCGACCATGTCTGGCTTCAGCCTCCGGGTGAACTCCTCGAGTTCATAGAGCGTTGCATCGTCCATAATCACCGCGCCCTCTTTCATAACGGGGTACGTCCTTTTGTAGTCGTCATTGTGGCCGAACTCATACCCGGATGCGATGACTTCCATTCCGAGGTCTTCATATGCGCCGATCGTATGCCTTGGCCTCAGGCCGCCGACATAAAGCATCACCTTTTTGCCTTCAAGCCTCGGCTTGAACTTCTCGATAACCGCGTCCATCTCCGGTTTATATTTCTCTATCACCTTTTCCGCATTCTCCTTGATCTTATCGTCGAAATAGGAGGCGATCTTTCTTATGCTGGCGTATATCTTTGTAGGGCCGAAGAAATTGAATTCAGTCCAGGG
>JBJKPE010000073.1:0-4676 GCA_046706685.1 Thermodesulfovibrionales bacterium
CGACGAGGGGGCGGGCTATAACTTCGACGGCGGCATCCAATATCTTATTACCCATTGGTGGGAAATAGATGTTAGTGAAGGTGTACGCCTTGCCGGCAATCTTGGCGGCTTTACCCATTACTTTGGCCCAGGAATGGTTTTTGTGTTTTATAGAGGGGGGGGAAACCAGGTACTTGACGACTTTGGGGACATCCTATAACCTTGATAGAAGGCGGCCTATTGACAACTAACATGAGTGACAAGGGGGTTGAGATGAAGAAGATGTCCATTGGACAGACGACGAGACGGCTTCGTGAGGGGAAGGCTATGAGATACGCAATCGTGATGGTATTGTTTTTTGTGTCTTTTGCACTGTTTCCATTGCCTGCCGCTCAGGCAGACGATCCGAACATCTGCATCAGCCTGTCGACCGGTTTACCAGGCGCTCCTGTTGTGACCCTCGACGTTGTTGCAAGCTACAAGGCCCCCACAGTCTATGGGGTGAACGGGACAGCATTGTCGACACAGGCCACGTACCCTCCGACAGAACTCTCTTACGTTCTGAGCGGTACCGCATATATCACGACTACGTCGGCGGTCGACCTCTCGCTTACGGGCACGGCTGAAGACGCGTCCTGCAATTGCATTAAGGAAGTGGTCTTTCACGTCATCTTTGACGGCGCAAATAATCGTTACACACAGATTATCAGAAACGCGCAGGACGGCACCACCAGTATCCTCACTGGTAAGGCGGAAGTCGCGCAGAGTTGCGGCCAGTAGAAACAAAGAGGCAATTGGGTCTCAGAGTCACAGATCCGGAGCGGGGTCAGTGTACCTTTAAACATGGCCTTCGTGCCTGACGATGTGTCTCTGTCTACAGGGTTGGTTCAGTGTTACCGAATTTCCCCTGAACTATGCTGGTGTGAGGTTTTAAACACCGGAATAACGTGATATCATTAACAATATGTCCGACCCGAAGAATATTCTCAGCGCCGACATCGGCGGTACACACAGTCGCTTTGCGCATTTCACCGCAGACCCCGATGGCCAGCTCAGCCTTGTCGGGGTCAAATGGCTGAAGACGACAGAGTCCCGGTCGTTCGGAGAACTTCTCGAAAACCTGAGAGAGAGCGGAACGTCTCTGCGGGCTGACGAGGCCGATATGGTCGTAATAGCCATCGCAGGACCTATCGAGGGCGCCGTGAAAAGTTCCCCGCCTTTTATATCCTGGAGTATAGACATCTCGAACGCGCGGGAAGAGTACGGCTTCAGGAAGTCCGCGCTGATCAACGACTTCGTGGCCCAGGCCTATGCCTGCCGGACCCCTGCGGGCGAAGCCGCGGAGGTGGTGCTTTCGGGGGAAGCGGCGCCGGAGGCTGCGCTCGGCGTGATAGGCGCAGGCACCGGACTCGGGCAGTCCGTCCTCATACATGACGGGCAGGGTGGCTACATCGCTTTGCCTTCAGAGGGGGGGCACGCGAATTTCCCCTTTGTCTCTCAGCAGGAGTGCCAATTCCAGGAGTTTCTCCTCAGGGAGCGGGGAGACAAATATATCACGGGCAACATCGTCGTTTCCGGCAGGGGACTCAGTTATATCCATCAGTTCCTGAATGGAGAGAGATTGAAGCCTGAAGAAGTTGCGGCGATAATATCCGAGCATCCCGAGACGCTGGGATGGATGTCGAGATTTTATGCCCGGGCCTGCCGCAACTTCGTCCTGGAGACCCTGGCCCTCGGCGGGCTTTACATCGCCGGAGGGGTGGCGGCCAACATACCTGAGCTGGTCACCGGCAAGGATTTCGAGATAGAATTCAGGAGTTCCGACACGCTTGCGCATCTGCTGTACAAGGTGCCGGTATTTCTTGTGAAGGATGAAAACAGCGGTCTCTGGGGAGGAGCTTTTTTTGGCAGGCAGATGCTGAAGAGCGGATGACCTGACGGGTTGATGACCAAGAGAACCGTTAACAGGCTGTTAATAATTCTCCTCCTCGCCGGGGCAATCCTGCTCTTTAAATTTCTCAACCTGGGAGATTATTTCAGCATCGCCTATATCAAGGCCTCCAGGGAGAGGTTTGAAGCCCTCTACGCTGTTCACCGGTTTTCCGTGATCGCCGCCTTCATGGCGGTCTATGTCCTGGTCACTTCCCTTTCGCTGCCCGGTGCCGCGGTGCTTACTCTCGCCGGGGGAGCTCTCTTCGGCCTATGGGGCGGAGCAGTCATCGTCTCTTTTGCCAGCAGCTTCGGCGCCACCCTGGCCTGCCTTGTCGCGCGGTTCGTCCTGCGGGACTGGGTGCAGCGCAGATTCGCCGAAAAACTGAAACGGGTGAACGAGGGGATCGAGAGGGAAGGCGCCTTTTACCTTTTCACCCTCAGGCTGGTCCCTGTTTTCCCCTTCTGGCTCATAAACATGGTGATGGGCCTTACGAGTATGCCCCTCCGCACCTTCTACTGGGTCTCGCAGCTCGGGATGATACCGGGTACGATCGTGTATGTGAATGCCGGGAAGGAATTGGGAAGGATAGACTCCCTTTCAGGAATCTTTTCGCCCGGGTTGATCATATCTTTTGTGCTCCTCGGGATATTCCCCATTGCGGCCAAGAAAACGCTCGCATTCTATAAATCGAAAAAAAAGAAGGCATCATGATATTATTAACCGGCAACAAAGTGAACGAGCAGAAGGATTCCGGGCAAGCAGGAATGACAGAATGAGAAACATACTTGCCGGGATTTCCGGGAAAGAGGCGGGATGGCCGATTATGATTTTGATATAGGAATACTCGGCGGCGGGGCGGCCGGCCTCACTGTGGCTGCCGGTGCCGCACAGTTCGGGGCCAGAACTTTGCTTATCGAAAAATGGAAAGAGTTGGGCGGCGACTGCCTGCATTTCGGTTGCGTCCCGAGCAAGACCCTCATCAGGACCGCACGCGTGTACCACCTGATGAAGAATGCCGAAAAGTTCGGCCTTCCTCCCGTCGATCCGAAGCCGGTTGACTACAGGGAAGTCGCGAAAAGGATACAGTATGTCATCAGCCTAATACAGAAACATGATTCGGAAGAGCGTTTCTGCAGCCTCGGGGTGAAGGTCGAATTCGGCGACGGCTGTTTCGTCGATGAGCATTCCGTAAGGGTAAACGGCAAGACATACTCGGCAAAGAATTGGGTCATCTCCTCCGGATCTTCTCCTTCGGTCCCCCCGATCGAGGGTCTCGACAAGACTCCCTACTTAACAAACAAGGAGATATTTTCGCTCGACGACCTGCCGAAATCAATGATCACCATCGGCGCCGGTCCGATCGCAATAGAAATGGCGCAGGCATTCAGCAGGCTGGGCACGAAGGTCACACTGATCGAGCGCGGAGACCAGATCCTCAACAAGGAGGACAGGGACATGGCCGAAAGAATCATGAATGTGCTTGCGAGAGAAGGGATGTCATTCCACCTCGATTCAACGACGCTCAGCACGCGGGATCTCGGCAGTCAAAAGGAAGTTGTAATCAGAAACGGCGAAGGCAAGGTGCTTAACCTGAAGGCTGAGGCCATACTGGTGGCGACCGGGAGAAGGCCCAACATCGAACGTTTCGGATTGAAGGCCATCTCAGTGGAGTGCGACAGACATGGATTGAAGGTCGACAGCCGCCTGAGGACCAACCATAAACATATTTACGGCGCAGGCGACGTCACGGGTAAATATCTCTTTACCCATGCTGCCGGCTACGAGGGAAGCGTTGTGCTGAGCAACGCGATCCTCCACCTGCCGAGAAAGACAGACTATACGAATTTTCCCTGGTGCACCTTTACCGACCCCGAACTTGCAAGCATAGGCATGAACGAGCAGGCGGCGAAGGCTGCCGGCAACGAATACTCGGTCTGGACGGAGGAATTCAGGTCCAATGACAGGAGTCTTGCGGAAGGCGAGGAGGTCGGGAAGATAAAACTCCTCCTGGACGGAAAAGAGAAGCCCCTGGGCGTCCAGATTCTCGGGCCGCATGCTGGGGAGTTGATTGGAGAGTGGATCGCGATGATGGGCGGCAAGATAAGTCTTTCCACTCTTGCCTCGACAGTTCATCCCTACCCCACGCTCGGGGAGATCAACAAGAAGGTAGTCGGGAATTTCTTCTCGGAGAAGATCTTTTCGGAGAAGGTGAGAAAGGCCCTGAGATTACTCTTCAGCCTGAAAGGCAGGGCGTGTGAGTCGGCAGCCAATGGGGATGGACAATAGCAAAACGGCTGACGAGCTTGAAAGCCTGCAAGCTGGCAAGCGGGAAAAGCCGAAAGTCAGCGAAGGCCCCGGAGTACATTGGGGGGCTGCGGATGATGAATAAGGACGAGCCACATCTATAGCAAGCGAAAGGGGTGCAATAATGGCGGATGAATTCAAGAATGTGACGGTTGTAAGGAAGGCCAATGTATATTTTGACGGCAGGGTGACCAGCAGGACAGTGCTCTTCCAGGACGACTCGAAGAAGACGCTCGGCATCATGCAGCCCGGCGAATATGAGTTCAGCACCTCGGACAGGGAACTCATGGAAATCATGGTTGGAGAGCTGTCTGTGCTCCTTCCGGGAGAGACCGAGTGGAAGGAGATAAAGGCGGGGGAGTCTTTCGAGGTGGAGGGGAATTCGAAGTTTAAAATGAAAGTGAAAACACTTACCGACTACTGCTGCTCTTTCATGGGCTGAGAAATGCCGAGGGTAAAA
>JBJKPE010000074.1:0-9957 GCA_046706685.1 Thermodesulfovibrionales bacterium
CTTGGGCGATTCATTTCGTGGAGAGATAAGAGATCCTGATGGGCTCGTTATTGAGCTCCGACAGTGGAAATAGCAGAACTGTGCAATCAGCGACGGCTGCAGCGGACGGAATTCCACCGCTGAGCCGAAACGTTATACTCATATATCAATCCGATGTGCGTATTGGGAGCGCGGCGGAAAAGCGGGGACGGACTACCTGTCCCGATTGTTGTTGCCTGTTTGTTTATGGACCGGACATTTTGAGTCTGAAAGGAGAGCCCTTGTGAGCGAAAGCGGAACCAAAACTATCGGCTACTGGGAGGTGACCGCGATAGGGATCGGCGGCATGGTTGGCGGCGGAATCTTTGCCGTAATCGGACTTTCAGTGGACTTGATCCGTGGAGTCGCTCCGGTCGCCTTCCTGCTCAGTCTTTCGAAACACTCAAAAGGAAGAGCGCACCCAAAATCCTGAGAATGGACTATACGGCCTGTCCCCGGCTTTATACAACGAGAACCTTTCCTTTCAATAAAAAGAAGGCCCCCGCCTGGGCGGGGGCCGATAGATCGAAGTCAGAAGTTCCCTACGGTTCCGGTGTCGGAGCCGGCGGGAATGAGTTGAGGTTGTGCGTTTTAGTAATATCCTCGATCTTTCCTGCACTGTGACATGTCAGGCATGACAGCGTGTGGGACCCACCCGCCGCATCGACTGTCGCATCGCCGCCATTCTGCTGCATATGCTGAGCGGCGCTGATTTCGCTCAGGACTTTATCCTGCTCGTCAGGATCATAGGCAGATGCATCGGCATTCGGCATGACGCCGTGACAACCGCCGCAGGCCAACATGTAGATCTGGGTCGGAACAGGAGCACTGGGATCCGTATGGCAGATGGTACAGTTGTTGGGGTTCTGGAGGATCATGTTGGGCAAGCCGGTCTCCTGCCGCGGCCCGAAGCTTATCTCGGACCAATCGTGGTTGGTGAAGTCGCCGGTAGCGCTGGAACTGTGAACCGCATGCACCCTGTTACCGATGTAATCGCCGTGGTTACCCGAGTGATCGTGGCAGGCCAAACAATAGTCGGTATCGAACGGTACGTTATGCGCATGAGAACCTTCAGCATGCATGCGGGTGTCGTCGTGGCAGCCGGCGCAGGCATCTCCGGAGACTTTGTGCTGCACCGTTCCGGTCCCGATCTGGAAGTTGATCTTCTTTGAAGAGGTCGTCACGTAATCGGTAGCACTGACTGCACCGTAGTCCTGACCCTGGAACTGGACCATGTAGGTTCCTGCGGTCATCCCTGCAGGGATGGCCATCAACTGATAATGGTAGCCGCTGGCATCAGTCTTGACCCTGGGGTCTGAACCGCCCGGGAAAAGGGCATGACCCTGGGTGGGCGGTGTTGCCGGCGTAACCGTATCGGTGGTCGATCCTGTAGTCAGGACCGGCACTGAAAAGCTCCGCGGGCCGTAAACGTAAAGGTTGGCCAGGTTCAGTCCGCCGCCGCTGGCACCTGCGGCACCTTTGGCAGACGTATAAACCGAAGGATCAACAGGCTGGCCTGTTGCAAGGTTCTTCAGGGTTACTGTAACCATCGGCGCTTCTCCGGCCACGTAATATTGACCGTTGCCAGGGGGCGTCATGGTGATCGTGACGTCGAACTCCGGAACATCCGCAGCCGGAGTGCGATTCGCAGGATCATGGTAACCCTGGATGGCCGACGGCGAATGGCACCCGGTGCAGTTGGCGTCGGTCGTCTGTGGTCCGCCGGCATGGCCGGTGCCGGTGGCAAAATCGACGTTGGTATGGCAGGAGCCGCAATTCATGCGGGTCGGGTTCGAATAAGCCAGGCTGGCCTGTGGACCGTTATGGCAGGTGCCGCAGCGGAAAACGTCTCCGGCGCCTCTCGCACCGTTCTGCGGGTAGGTCACTTCGGAATAATTCCCAACGCTGAAATTTTTTGCGCTGTGGATACTGTGGATCATGAAGGCCAGGTCTGCGTTGGGATCGTGGGTCGACATGTAGTTGACGTTGTGACAGTTATTGCAGGTCTTGACCTGAGTGTAACGACCATGATCGGCATCCTTGAGCTGGCCGCCGTGGCAGGCCTGGCAGGCCGCCGTGGTAACCATGTCGGCGCCGGAGGATGCAAGTTCGGTCCCCGGGTCAGACTCTTTAAAATCATAAGAAGCGTTGGCAGGGTTGGCGACATAGACGTATTGGTTGTTATTGTCCCGAAAACGGAACAGGGTGGCGAGCGTGACCCGGATAACATGGTCGGTCGCCTTCAGGGTTTTGGCTAAAACATAAGTGTATTCCCCGGTGGCTGCGCTGACGAGGGTCAGCTTGCCGGGCATTGCCGAACCTGCAATGGCAGGCGTGCCGCTTTCAGAGATCAGCTGGTTCCAGGCCGGGCCGGGGTTGTCTGTTGGGCCTTCGGAAGCCGGGACCAATTCCGATACATAGAGGCGCATTTCGTAAGGTATGGTGGTGATGTCGATCCCGTTTCCCTTCCCGTCGGTGAGGAAAAAGTGGACTGTCAGCGTACCGGTAGCGGCATCATAGGAGACCGTTTTGCTGAGATCGAGCACGGGATTGATCGGCGTCACGTCGCTGGCATAGACGAGACCGAGGTTTGCCAGATCCTGCAGGGTAACTTCGGAAGGTGCGGTTTCACCCGGAGGTCCTGGCGGTCCCTGAGGACCTGTGGCTCCGGTATCACCGGAGCACCCTGTCAGGGCTGCGAGAGTTAAAATAAGTGCGCAACAGAGCGCCATGTTCGTAAAATGTTTTAACAAATACTCCCCCTTCATCATTTTCCCTCCTTAAGTAGAGTTTTTTAGAAAAACATATACAGCGGTTTTGCTCCCGTTCACCTCCCTTCGAATTCCCCGTGATACACTGGGGTAAACCATATTACGATGTCCTCAATATCCGGACAACTGAGAATTGTTTTCTGCCGATATCTGCTTGCCCCCAAAGAGATAATATATCGTCTCCGGAAATGCCGCAAATGTCAATACCCTGTATAATTTTTATCTTTTTCAGAAGCGGTAGAATTCGGCCGTAGCGAAGGTGGCCCCCTATCCGAAAAGCAAAGAAAGATCCTCGGCAAGCGGGGATGACGGATTGGGATATTTTGTTGCCGGGTTAATAATTTAAAGTTGCCTTTCCATTGCCTGGAAGAAAATAAAAAAAAGGTTCTCAGGATTTTCGAAGAAAACGATCAGGGATCCCCCGATTGACAGTCGATTCACATTATGAGAAATTGATAATCGACGATGGGTTAATTGCAATACGATTTTGACCCTCAGAATAAGTATTTTAGTAATTGTGGGGAATCGATCGGGGCTCCTGGATCAATCCAGAAAATTTCATTGAAACATATGTAGCTGGTTACCAAGCGAAGGGGGCAGGTAAGGGTTAGCCTTACCTGATTTCGCACAAGGCTTCTAAAAAATTTGGTTGATTTTTTATGGAATTCTCCTGAGGACTGAAGGAGAGCGAGGAAGCATTCATAAAAGGAGGGTTTAAATGCGTTCAAAAAAAATATGTTCATATCACCTTCTTGTCTTCTTTCTTCTGATTTTGGCCTTCGCTCATATCTGCCACGCAGGCCAGTCGCAGTACATATATGACGACCTTGGAAGGCTGAGCAGGGTTATCGACCAGGACGGAAATTATCTCTTTTATGAATACGACTCGGTTGGCAATCTGACAGCGATAAACACTGGCGTTACCAACTCTACTCCCCCTGCTCTGAACAGCGTCAATCCCGACCTGCTTTTCATAGGCGCCAGAGTCCCCACTACGATAACGGGGAGCAACTTGATAACCACAAAGAGCCTGACAACAGATCCGATTATGCCAGTCAGGATTCTCAGCATATCGGACACGGAGATAGTGATGGATATAACCGTCCCCTCCGATGCCCAGTCTGGGACTCCAGTAGTTTTCACGGCGACTACCTTTTATGGCACGGCAAATATCTCCGCCACTTTGACATCCTCCCAACTTGTATTCAGCCCTGGTCAGCTTCCGATCGTCCCGGGTAGCGTCGGGTCTGTTACGGCAAGCATTATGCCTGCCGTCGGCAGGGCCCTGACTATCACCCTGAATAACAGCAATCCGGAGATAGCCTCTGCTCCGGACACGCTTACGATTCCTTCAACCGGCACTACGACATTCGACGTGTCCGCCTTGCAAGAAGGCGTTACCACGATAGATTACGGAGATGTTAACACCGTTGTTTTTGTATCGGACCCCTTTACACCCGAACCTGGTGAAGAGGTAATAAACACTGCCGGGACGGTAAGCGTTTATATAGAGGCTCCAACGACTGCGGATACGACTTTATCGGCATTGCCGGTGAGTGCCTATATAGAGACGCCAGCTGCTTCGGATGCAACCACGGCGGCACAGCCTGTGAGTGTGTACATGGAGACGCCGGTAACGACAGAGACGACCACATCGGCACTTCCGATAAGCGTTTATATCAATATCCCCTCTGTTCAGGAAGCGACTGTCCCTGCCCCGCCGGTGAGTGCACAGATTGGGCCATGAAGGACAAAAGATGAAGAAGAGACCTTTAAATACGTTCATACAACAAGGAGGGAAGGAATGAAAAGGTTACTCATGACAGTTGGGATCTTATTGCTAGTATTCGGGAGCAATGCAAACGCAACTTTTGTAAGTGGCAGCACAGGGGGTGACGGCTTATTTGATCTTGGAGCTACGCCTCCGGTAGTGCCATCGTATGTTTCCATAAACGGCACGACCGCAACAGTCACCCTTCCGCCAGACGGGATCTTGAATTTAACCACGATGAATGTCCCATCGGGGTGGACCGTCACTTTTACGAAAAACACCGCCAACACGCCCGTATATATTCTCGCTATGGAGGATGTGACTATTGCAGGAACTGTAAGTGTGGCTGGTAGCAACGCTTCGGGCACGGTTGCTCCGGGCGACGGCGGGCCAGGTGGCTATGCGGGTGGTTATGGCGGGGCCAGTCTCATGCAAGGAGGGAAAGGACAGGGGCCGGGAGGTGGAGGTGGAGGTCCAAGTTCATCAATATGGTGGGGAGGCGGTGGTGGGTTTGGTACTATTGGCGGCACTAACACTTACGGCGGCACAGGCGGAGCCGGTGGACCGACATATGGAAATGCTTCATTGAATCCACTTATAGGCGGCTCGGGCGGTGGTGGTAGCGGAGGCTTTAATGGTGGGACCGGTTATGGTGGCGGCGGTGGAGGAGGAGCCATGCTCATTGCTGCATCCGGTAACATTTCCGTACCCGGGTCTATGCTTGCCAACGGCGGTGAAGGCTATTATAAGAACAATAATGGCTACTTAGGGGCACCAGGAAGCGGGGGCGCCATACGGCTTATTGCGAACTCCATAGCAGGTAATGGAGTAATGTCCGCCGAGGGTGGTTCAAAAACCAAGGATAATTACGGGGGTAGTGGGCGGATAAGAATCGAAGCATTTACAAATAGCCTTGCTCCCAGCAATCCGCCTTATACTTACGGCCAACCCGGAACAGTTTTCATCCCGAATATTCCCTCTCTGGCGATAACATCCATTGCCGGAACAAATGCCCCATCTAATCCAACGGGATCTTACGCTCAGCCGGACATAATGTTGCCAAGTACAACTACCAATCCGGTTGCGGTAACAGTCGCGGCGAACTACATCCCGGCTGGCACTACGGTAACGGTATCGGTTGTTCCACAATACGGGAATGCAACTGAAGTGACTACAACACTCAGTGGTAATGATACGTCTTCCACAGGGTCGGCCAATGTGGACCTCTCGACGCAGTATTCGAATGTCATAACGGCACAGGCGACATTCACCATGCAGCAGGCAATGTACTATAACGGCGAAAAAATCGAGAAGGTGAAGGTCGCGGCGACCATGGGGGGCAGATCCAATGCCGTGTATATCACCGAATCCGGCAAAGAGATAAAGGCAAAAGAACTTGCGATGACAGGTTTCTTGAAATAGGCTTGGGCCGAGGAGGGGATGAAGATGAAGACAAGAGGCTTAATTCTTACGGGTATTTTCCTGCTGATGCTCTGGGGCACTTCCTTTTCTTACGAGGTCGCCGTCTCGGGCCTTATTCCTGTGAAGGGCGGCATTGATACGCTGTCAGTAGATCCTGTTACAGGCAAAGGAGCTGCCTTGAGCATCGCGAGTAAGACTCTCTATATTATCGACATCCCCTCCGCTTCTGTCTTACGTAAGATAAGTCTCGACATAGCCCCGACAGGTGTCGTAGCCGACGCCGGAAGAGACGCTGCAATTGTCTCTTCTGTCGGTGGAACGCTCACCTTCTTTGACCTTGAAACTGGAACCATCACAGGAAAGACCGGTCTAGGGAAGGAGATAAAGCCTGTCTCGGTCGATCAGGACAACTGCATTCTTTCGACTGACGACGCTCTCCTCCTCTTTAATTTGTCGTCAGGGAGTGTCGTAAGAGAAATAACCGTATCGGGAAGGATCCTGAAGGCTATTGAAGAAGACGGGAAGGCTGCCGTTCTTCATGAGGATGTCGCCGGGACAGAAATGAAACTGACGCTCTTCGATCTTTCGTCGGGGAAGATCGTCGGAGAAACCTCTCTCAAGGATGGAGCGATAGACTTGGCCGTAGCGGACGACAATGCCATTGCCGTTTTACAGAAGCAGAGGATTCTCGAACTCGACAGCAATCTTGAAACAATAGGAGAGATTAAATTAGATAGAGAACCGGGAGCACTCGCAGTTAACCGTTCCACTGGCATCGCCGTAGTTACAAATCCGCCTGAAAGCAGTGTCTCCTTCTTCGACCTGGAAAAGAATGCCTTCATAGATGCGATTTCGCTTCGGGCCCCCTCCCAGGCCGTAGTTGACGCCTCCAGAAACGTTGCCCTGGTATCTCAACAGGATGGAATTGTACTGCTGAAACTCGAAAATCCCGTGCCTGTGCTAAAAAGCGTGATGCCTGAGAGTACGACCGCCGGAACCCCCGGACTTCAACTTTCCATCGGAGGTTCGAAGTTCATAAGGGATTCAAAGGCCTGGTTCAACCTGAAGGAGCTGGATACCCTCTTTGAAGACAATTCATCACTGAAGGCCATTGTGCCTGCGGAGGAGCTCTTTTCACCCGGCTATGTACCTGTGACAGTATCGAATCCCGAGCCAGGCGGCGGGACATCAAACAGCCTGACCTTCAGTATCCTGAGCACGGTACCCCTGATTGACTCGATTACCCCTGATGCGGTGGCGTTAACCGGCTCGACAGGAGTTGTGATAAGGGTGAAAGGCAGGAACTTTCTTCCTAATTCCGTAGTGAACTTCAACGGGAAAAACCTCAAGACGAGTTTCATAAGCAGTATTATCGTTGAAGCCCCTCTGGACCTTGCCGATATTAATACACCGGCGAAATATCCTGTGACCGTCTCGAACCCCTCTCCGGTGAGTTTCACCTCAAATGTGGCATTTCTCGACGTCGTGGAAAATGAAGCCATGCTGGAAGTCCAAGGTCAGGTTGCAGCAAAAAAAGAATCTGCCAGTCAGCAAACCGGCACACTGACCGGAAAGATCCTCGATACGGGCAAGCATCCAATTGAGGGGGTAACGGTCCAGATCAAAGGCTCGAAGGCCGTTACTGATTCCGAAGGGCTTTTCACCCTTACGGACGTGCCGTCGGGCAAACAACTTCTCATGATACACGGTGAAACGGTTCATGCTACCGATACCCATTATCCCACAATACCCCTTAATGTCACCATCGAGGCGGGAGTGGTCAACCCCATGCCGTTTCAGATATACCTGCACCGGCAGAAAAGCCATAATTTTGTGGATATAAATCCAGATGAGGACACGATCCTCACGGACACGGAAGTCCCGGGATTTGAGATGTTGATCCCGAAGGGCGACAGGATAATCGGCTGGGACGGCCAACCAAACCAAATGGTATCGGTCAGAACAGTACCCTCGGACAGACTGCCTGTGAAGCCTCTGCCGGATAACACAAATGTAAGGACTGTCTATATGTTCTATTTCAATAAAATAGGCGGCGGCAAACCTGACCACCCCATACCCGTCAAAGCCCGAAACGATCTCGGGCTTCTGCCGGGACAAAAGGCAGTTCTCTGGTACTATGATGAATCTCCGGATGAAGGAGAGGCGCCCAACGACTGGGCAATAGCCGGAACAGGAACAGTCACGCCCGACGGCAAGTACATCGTATCAGACCCAGGAATGGGGATGCCCAAGTTCTGTTGCGGAGCGGCCGGCTGGGGGGGAGGCGGTGGTCCCGGGGGTCCTCCTCCCGGACCGGATGGCCCTCCTCCTCCGGGAGGCCCTCCGTGTGGTGGCGGCGGAGCGGAGCCCAGGGATTCGAAATGCCCTTTCGGAGGACCCCGCGGTTCCGGGGGCGAACCTGTCAATCTGGCAACGGGGTATTTCACGCATGCGAAGACAGATATGTACGTGCCCGGGATAATCCCCGTGAGGATTACGAGGTATTATCGTAGCGGAGACACGAACCTGGGAGCGTTTGGGAAGAGTACTTATTTCGAGTATGACTGGTGGCTTGGCGCCTATGGGGCGGATGGATCGATCAATAAGACAAACCCGACGATGATGCGGTTGATAAAACCGGGAGGCTACCGTTATGATTTTGCGATACAGCCTGACGGGACGTTTGTAGACGACACCGCTCCGGATTTTCGGGGGGCGGAGATTGTCGACAATGGAGACAATACGAGAACATTGAGAATGAGGGACGGATCGACATACCGTTTCGACTATCGCGGCGACATGAATGGCGAGTTGATCGAAATAGGAGACCGTAACGGCAATAAACTGACCTTTGAGAGATACACGGAGTTTTCGGGGGGCTATCTCACCCGGATTACCACGCAGGAAGGGCGGACTATAACCTTTACCCAGACCTATACGGGGAACTTCATGAGGACCGATGAGATAGTCGGTCCCGACGGCATCACAGTAAAGTATACTTATGAAACGGACCCGTTCAGTCCCTATCCGAGGCTTAAACAGGTCACATATCCGGATGGGACCTCCATTCAGTATCAGTACGATTCCTCCGGAAGGATGAGCGGCATCATAAATGAAAAGGGGGTCCTTGAGGTTTCCAATGTCTATGACGCGGACAATAAAGTTATAAGTCAGACCCTCAGCGACGGAGGAACGTATCAGTTCAACTACATCACAGCGGGAGGTTTTGTCACAGAAACGGACATGACCGCCCCGAATCAGTCGGTCGTGGCGTGGCGTTTTAACAGCGACGAATATATTACCGACAAAACGACCCCGGCCGGCACGACTACCTATGAACGGGAAGCGGGAACGAACCTCATAACATCCGTCACGGACCCTCTCGGAAGGCAGCTTGCTTTCACCTACTATCCCAACGGCCTTAAACAGACCGTCACCGACAATCTGGGCAACACGACCTCCTATGAATACGAATCAAATTATGGCCTTCCAACAAAGATAACCGATCCCATGGGCAAGGTGACAACTTACACATACACCTATGATTCCAACAACATAGTGACAAAGACGGAGATAAGGGACCCCCTTTTGCACCTGACGACCATCGACTATGACGCACATGGTTTGCCTGTGAGCATCACTGACCCGAACAACAATACCACTACATTCCAGTATGACCCGGCAAACCCTTCCGAACCGACCAGGATCATAGATCCTCTCAACAACGAATTCAACGTTGCCTACGATGCACTCGGAAGAGTCCAAAGTGTGACCGATGCAACAGGCAAGACCAGCAGTTACGCATATGACCAGATGAACAGGCTACGGAAAGTTACCGATGCGATAAGCGGCGTGACACGATACCTTTATGGGCCTACCGGAAAGCTCACCATGGTGATAGATGCGAAGGACCATGATATGCAATATGAATATGACGACAGTGGCAGGCTTGCCAGGATGACGGACCAGCTTGGC
>JBJKPE010000075.1:0-19407 GCA_046706685.1 Thermodesulfovibrionales bacterium
TTCAGCCGGCCTGCGTGGAAAAGTCCGACGGCGGACTGATCTTCGGTGATCTCGAGGACCCGAATTCAGATGTCAGGAAGATCCTCAGTACGCGCTTCAGCATAAGGCGCAAACCCGAACTCGGGACTCAGCCAAGCGTGTACTACCTAATAGGAGGTGTTCAAAATGTTTGAGAAGGCACTGGTGGGAAGTAGGCGCTACTGGACGTGGATCGGGATCCTGCTGGTCATAATCGGAGTGGGCGTCATCAACTACCTCCGTCAGTTTTTCTACGGTTTGGGACTTACCGGCATGAGCAGGGACGTCTCATGGGGTTTCTATATCGCACAATTCACGTTCCTCGTCGGCGTGGCCGCCTCCGCGGTTATGCTTGTCATACCCTATTACCTGCACCATTACAAGACTTTCAGAAGGATAGTCATCCTTGGAGAATTCCTCGCCATCGCTTCCGTTGTGATGTGCATCCTCTTAATCTTCGTGGATCTCGGACAGCCGATGAGGGTTATGAACGTGGTTCTGCACCCGACACCGAATTCGGTTATGTTCTGGGATATGATCGTCCTGATCGGTTACCTGACTCTTAATGTGGTAATAGGCTGGACTACGCTGGGAGCGGAACGCAAGGAGGTGCCGCCGCCAGCATGGGTAAAACCGCTCATTATTCTGTCCGTACCGTGGGCGGTCAGCATACACACGGTCACGGCTTTTTTGTATGCCGGTCTTCCCGGCAGACACCTTTGGCTTTCTGCCATAATGGCGGCCCGCTTTCTTGCCGGAGCTTTTGCTGCAGGTCCGGCGCTGCTGATACTCCTGGCCTTCATCGTGAGAAGGGTGAGCTCTTTTGATGCAGGGCGGGAGGCCATACAGTCCCTTGCAAAGATCGTGGCCTACGCGATGTCCATTAACGTTTTCTTCATTCTGCTTGAATTCTTCACCGCCTTTTACAGCGGTGTACCGGTGCATTCAGCTTCCCTGCGGTACCTCTTCTTCGGACTGGACGGCCACGCGGAGTTTGTCCCTTTTATGTGGGTCCTTGTGATCCTCGCGATTGTCGCCCTCGTTATACTGGTAATTCCGCAACTTCGTGAAAACGAAACCCTCCTTCCGGTGGGGCTAGTTGCGGTCTTCATTTCCACGTGGATAGACAAGGGCGTGGGCCTTGTGGTCGGCGGCTTCATCCCGAATCCATTTGAAACCATCACGACTTATTCGCCGACCGCTCCCGAGCTACTCATAACGTTGGGGGTTTACGCCATAGGTGCGCTGACGCTTACAGTCCTTTACAAAATAGCGATCGGCGTCAAGGAAGAGACCGCCTAGAAAAAAAGTCGTTTGCCTGAGAAATCCGGCATACGGGGTGGTTTTTTGTAAAGAGTTTTATTTATAATTAGATAGACCGTTATGGTGATATCATCAAAGGAGGAATTTCATGTATTTAGTAACAGTAAACAATGAAAAATGCGAAGGATGCGAGGAATGCTCGAACAACTGTCCTGTCGGGGTATTCCAGATGAAAGAGGGCAAGGCCGATCCCTTCCAGGCAGACCTGTGCGAAGGCTGTGAGACATGCGTAAGCGTATGCTCGACCGGAGCGGTGACATTGTCGGAAATGTAGGAAATCGGGCGGTAGTTTTTCACGAAGGGACAATGAGACAGACATTGTCCCTTTTTTTGTGCTGCAGAAATTGACTTGACAAGCGGTTTAAAAGGCAATAAGGTGGAATCAGAGACAGAAAAAAAAGGGGTGGTGGTCTTGCTGCTCTAACCCAGAGTCTCAAGATGAAAAGTCGTAAGATGAGAGTCTTAGGATGTAAAGTCTGGGACGTAAGAGTCGTAAAGAATCACTGGGTGAAGGTTAAGCGGGCGCCGCCTCTTTTTTATTGGTTGGTGGTCGGTCAAATAGCCCCACGTTAAAAGCGTCTCGGTCATCGTCGAGCCTTCTCCGGTAGACATTTCCTTCGCCCTGTTATAGATTGGTGACGAGACTTCCACGCTGGGGAGATTCGGCCGATGGCTTTCGATCCTCATTATCGAACGATTTCAGGATAATATGATCTCTGACTTTTAAGGAGCGATTGCATGGGACATAAGGAACTTCCTGTCCCTCCGCACTTTAATCCCGGTAAAACCGGAGAGGTCTGGAGGGTGGACTACCACGAGCGGGCTGTCGATGCTGTCGCATGGGCTAAAAAGCACGGCATAAAGCCGGCTGCGGAAGATGCCTTCAAAATCTGTCTGGTGGTTGTGGACGTTCAGAATACGTTCTGCATACCAGGACACGAACTTTACGTTGCGGGACGCTCCGGAACGGGGGCGGTCGACGACAACAGGAGACTCTGTAAGTTCATATACAGGAATCTTGATGTAATCACGCAGATATGTCCGACAATGGATACTCACCGCGCGATGCAGATTTTTCATCCACTTTATCTGATCGATGACACGGGTGAGCATCCAGGCCCCTTTACTATGGTCTCTGAGGAAGACGTGCTGAAGGGCGTCTGGAAATTCAATCCGGCGCTCTGTTACAGTCTGCAGATAACCGAAGATTACGGGCGGCGGCACTTGCTTTACTACACCAGAAAGCTGAAGGAGGGGGGCAAATATGATCTTACAATATGGCCGTACCACGCCATGCTGGGAGGTATCGGCCATGCTCTTGTCGCCTCCATGGAGGAAGCGGCTTTTTTCCATTGCGCGGTCCGTTACAGCCAGACCGATTTTCATGTGAAAGGGGAGATACCGCTGACCGAACACTATTCAGTTCTTGGCCCCGAAGTGCTTAATGGTCCGGAGGGAGAGCCGATTGGCCGCAAGAGCGAGAAGTTCTTCAGAAAGCTCGTTGAGTTTGATGCGGTAGTGATCGCCGGGCAGGCTAAGAGCCACTGCGTGGCCTGGACGATCGATGATCTCCTCCAGGATGTCTTGGCCGAGGATGAGAGCCTGGTGGAGAAGATATATCTGCTTGAAGACTGTACTTCGGCCGTCGTCGTTCCCGGCGTGATAGACTATACCGAAAAGGCGAATGATGCCTTCCGAAAATTCGATGAGGCGGGGATGCACGTGGTCCGCTCGGAAGATCCCATCGAAACCTGGCCCGGGATCAAGCTCTGAAATCATGATGCGTCCGGCGTCGGACCTGGTCACATTATAGTATTCTCAACAAGGAAAAGGTTACAAAAAGAACACCGGCCAGGACTGTTAAGATAAAAAACAATTTGTTATATTTTTCCTCGTTCTCTTTTCTTTCGGTTGACGTGGCAAGTTGCCTGGTGCTCTTCTGTCTCTCTTTCAGCGCCTTCCGGAACTGTTCCTCCCAGTCTTCAAATGTAGTGACGGAGTCATCTTTCTTGTTCACCGCCCCGGTAAGTTCTTCAGTTGAATTCATCGTTATTCCTCCCCGAACCTGGCATATTTAATGAATTGGCGAAAAAACCACTCTATGGTCTTGTGTTTACGGGAGTGAAATTTCCTGATGCCCGTTCATGATATTATTCTAGAAACTTCCGGGGAAAAGGTGTATCAGAAGAAGTATGATTTTTCTGTAAGAATTTTCTTACAGCATAGCACCGTTGAACTGCTGGTCAAACCGACTGGCCATTGCGGGAATGGGAACGGCGAATTTTGCCGGCTGCACTTTGAAAGAATCGAGATGTCTCCTCAGCTCTTTGGCTTTCTTGCCTTTTTTGCCGGCTTTGCTCCAGACTTACTTTGTGTCCGCTTGGGTTTGACGCTTCCAGTTCCTGCCCCGGCAGTCTTATGCGGTTTTTCAGGCTTCATCTCTGCCGCTTCTACTTTCCCCTGGGCGGCAAGTCTGGCCATAACTATCTGCTCGGCCCTGAGCCAATGCTCAAGTTCCATACCTCCGGCCCTGCCTGTCTTCTCGTATAAGTCGTAAGCCAGTTTTCTTATCTCTTCCTGCACATTCATCTCTATAGCCTCCTGTGTTATCAATCCATTATTTTAATGCTATCTCCAACCAGGCGGCAATGCAACAGGATAATTATTTCTGTTCTGTTCCCGGATGGAACAACTCATCCGCGCATTTATCAAAAGGATTCACGAAAGCGCCGCAGGTATTACGGGACGTGTGAAAGGAGATTCTGGATACGTGATAAACTGAAAGAAAAGGAGGTTTTGACAATGTCATTAATAAACGGACTTGAAACCGAAAAATTGATGGAAGTTGTGGGTGAGGTCAAACAGAATTGGGAGAAGGGGAGGACGGTGTGGAAGGCATCCACTAAATGGCTGGGTGGCTTCAAGGTCCAGACGTGTTCCAGGGACTTTACCCTTCTGGCCGACGAGCCCGAAATGCTCTGCGGGACGAACACCGCATCAAACCCTGTTGAAATGATACTGCAGGCATACGGGGCATGTCTTACAATAGGCTACGCGATGAACGCAGCAGTGAGGGGAATCAGAATCGATGACCTCAGTATTGAGCTCGATGGGGAAATAGACCTTCCGGGTTTTCTGGGGCTTGAACCTCCCGAAAAAATGCAGATGGACAAGCTTCCCGGTTTCAAGATGATCAGCGCGCGAGTCACTGTTAAAGCAAATGCAGACAAGAAGACATTGAAGGAACTCCATGATCATGTCGTGAGGACGTCCCCGGTCGGGATAACCCTATCCAGACCTGTAAACGTTCAGACTACCCTGGAATTTCAGTAGGAAAGATCTGCAGAGTTAAGGCCGGCCTGCTCCGGGTGGGAGCAGGCTTATGATTCATTGTTAGTCCGGCCAGTGCACTTCGTGATATCTTCGAACCTCATTTCTCCAATTTTGAAGTGCTGATTTTAACTATCTCACTCTTTATCTGGCCGGGCATTCTCATATTTTTCATGAAGGCCCAGTTTCCGGCGTCTTCAAAATAAAGCTTCATACGGTACATTTCGTCCAGTGTTACGACTTTGACCATGCCTCTTTCTTTGTAAATGACCACCTCGATCGGAAAGGCGGCCGCATGGTCTATGCCTGGGCAACGGTAGTCCCTGGATTCTCTCTTCTCCCCGGCGATGCCGTAAGCCCTGGCCTCTGTAGCCGCCTTGTTAATACCGTACATTACCAAATCTTTGTCGGGCTCCAGTGTATAGACGAGCTTCCATCCCTCTTTATTGGAGAGTATTCCCTCTTTGACTTTCGCAGCAATGTCCCGAAAGACCCCCTGAGCGTCTTCTTTCTTGTAAATCACATCTGTCATATCCGCAAAATCGCCTCCGCCCATGCCGCCGACCCTGCCTTTGCTTCTCAGTTCGCCGATCTGCTGGTTTACAACGTCTCCCTGTACAGCCGAAGCAAGTATGCCGGACAGCTTCGTCATAGTGGACGCGGAGAGCTGTTTTACCGTCTCATCGCCAAGTATGGTTCTGTTTATCGAGGCCGGATTTACGAAAGCAGCTTTTATTCCTTTCTCATCCTGATATAGTTCTACCCTCAGGGGGATAGCAAAGGAAGACATCGGGCCGTGGGAGAGAATCTCTTTCGCATATTCGGGCGAATTTATCACTATGTTATAAGCCCTGAACCCACAGTTCCCGGGCACGGCCGCCTCGTAGGAGGCCAGTATCTGCCAGCCGTTTTTCTTGAGGGCCGCCTCGGTATTCTTTACGGCATTATCGAAGCTGCCCTTTATCTTGTCGACAGCTTTTACATAGACGCCATATTCCTGGGCGTGGACCGCCGGGGTCAAGGCGAAGAAGACAGCCAGAACAAACAATAATATTTTTTTCATCGTGGCCTCCTTAAAATATCTTAACTGCGAAGTCACTATATTAAATACCTTTTAAACCTCTTTGTAAAGCAGAATTGCAATGGTTTAGTCTGGTGGGACATACTAAAATCGTGAAGACCACAGTGGTATGCGGATTGCTCGGTGCCGGCAAAACGACCTTTATAAGGCACTTTGCCGCGAGTGCAGGTGGAAAGGCTGTTGTCCTCGTCAATGACTTCGGCAAGACCGGCATTGACGGTGAGATTTTTTCGGCTGACGGAATGGAATCGATTGAACTTCCGAGCGGGTGCATCTGCTGCACCCTCAAGTTCGACCTCGTTACAACTATAGAAAAAATCCTGAAAACCTATGCTCCGGCACACCTTCTCATTGAGCCGAGCGGGGTGGCATCTCCCTCCGGAGTGCTGGAAGCCCTGGACGCGCTCTCGATCCGGCCTGTTACGGTTGTCGGCATAGTGGATGCCACCGAATTCATTGAACTCCATGAGGCCCGGTTGTATGGAAGGTTTTTCGATGATCAGATCATGACTTCGGATGTCATACTTGTGAACAAGTCCGATCTCGTGTCCGAGGAAATGAGAGAAAAAACGGCCGGGCTGGTTGAGACCTTAAACCCGGGTGCGATCGTATTCAGAACGGTGAACGCCAGACTCGGCTACGACCTGTCAGGCATTACCCCCCACACGCGCAGGCCGCGGCGCAGATCTCCGGAACACCTTCACTTTGACACAGTATCGCTGAAACTGGGAAAAGGGACTGAGTACGCGATACTGAGAGAGTCTTTTGATGAAATGGCGAAGGGAGAATATGGAAACGTTGTAAGGGCCAAGGCGCTCGTTCAGACCGAAAAAGGACCTTTCAGGTTCGACCTCTCTTACGGAAAGGTGGAGGAAGCCATCTTTGAGAAAGACGTGGTCGAAAGCAGGCTGGTCATCATAGGGAAGGGTCTGAAAAAAGATGAGTTGGCCAGGAAAGTATCTGCGGAAGGCTGGGCAGACTATTACAGGTGATGATGTCGCTATTCAAATAAAAAGGCCATATGCTATATTAACTTTGTGGGGAGGTTTCCGGGAAAAGAGATGGCAGGCACTGGGAAAGCATTCAACAGGGAAGAGAAGCTGGAAACCGCCAAGAAGACCGACAACGTGTTGCTGCTGCAGAGACCGTTTGTTCATGTTTTCCTGATAGCAGCTCTTGGCTTTATTGTTTACTCTAATACCCTTCATAGTTCTTTCCACTGGGATGATTCACCCCAAATTACTGACAACCCCATCGTAAAGGTCCTCGAAAACTTCACTTCGGGTGCTAAGGGTTACAATTTTAACCCCAGACGTTTCATAGGCTATCTGACTTTTGCCCTGAACTATTACTTCGGCGGGGGCTCGGTGACAGGCTATCATGTGGTGAATCTTTTCATCCACCTGATCAATGCCTTTCTCGTATATTTTCTTGTACTTCTGACCTTTGAAACGCCGACAATGCGACGGCCCGCCTCTGCCACCGGTCCACCTCCTGTCTTCATTGCCCTGTTTTCATCGCTCCTTTTTGTCTCACATCCGGTGCAGACCGAAGCGGTAACTTATGTCGTTCAGCGGGTTACCTCACTGGCAACGTTGTTTTATCTGCTGTCTCTTCTCATGTATATAAAGGGACGGCTGAAATTGCAGGGAGCAGAGGGCAGAGGGCATGGTGGTGAGCTCGCGGTAAACGGACACGTTTTGTCCTCCATTCTCTACGTTCTGTGCTCTCTGCTCTCTGCCGTTCTTGCCATGAAGACGAAGGAAATAGCCTTCACCCTTCCGATAATTATAGTCTTGTATGAGTTTACCTTTTTCAAGTCTTCGACTAAAAAGAAGATTCTCTTCCTTCTGCCTATGTTGCTTACCCTGTTGATAATCCCTTTAAGCGTTCTTCACAGCGGTAAGCCTCTCGGTGAGTTACTGTCGGATGTGACGCGTCAGACAAGGGTCCAGACCAGCATGTCACGATGGGATTATCTCATGACCGAACTAAGCGTAATAGCAACTTATATAAGGCTTATATTCTTGCCGGTTAACCAGAATCTGGACTATGACTACCCACTCTACCATTCTTTTTTCACCCTGTCTGTATTCCTGCCGTTTTTGTTCCTCGCGGCTGTCTTCGGACTTGCGATATATCTGCTCTATAAGAGCAAAGAGCGCAGAGCGACCGACGAAGAGCGAAATACTACGTTCGGCCCTGTGCCCTATGCTCCTTATTATCGTCTTATTTCTTTCGGCATTCTCTGGTTCTTCATAACTCTTTCCGTTGAGTCGAGCATCATACCCATCGTGGATGTGATATTTGAGCATCGCGTCTATCTTCCTTCGACAGGCTTTTTCATGGCGATAACGGCTGGCTTGTTCGTCGTTGCCGACAGGCTGAAGAAGGAGAAGGCCCTCGTAGCGGTCCTTGTCCTGACACTTGTCGGACTTTCGGGAATCACCTATGCGAGGAACAGCGTTTGGAAGAATGAAACCCGCTTATGGGAGGACACTGTGAGCAAGAGTCCCGGCAAGGCCCGTCCTCACAGCAACCTGGGATATTTTTATATGGAAGACGGCCGCCTGGATAAGGCATACAAAGAGTTACTGGCCGCTGTAAGAATCAGGCCTGACTATGTGGAGGCACATACCAGTCTGGGCAACGTCTACCTTATGCAAGGTCGCAGGGATGACTCTCTGAGGGAATTGAAAACCGCCTTGAAGCTAAACCCGGACTATACGGAGGCACACATAGATCTTGGGAATCTCTATGCCACCGAAGGTCGCCTTGATGAGGCCCTGGGGGAATATCAGGACGTCCTGAAACTCAAGCCGGATCATTTAGAGGCACATATCAGCCTTGGTAACGTTTATCTTATGCAGGGCCGCAAGGATGACGCTCTGAGGGAATATCAGACCGCCTTGAAGCTAAGCCCGGACGATTTCCAGGCGCATAATAATCTCGGGAACCTCTATTTCATGCAGGATCGCCTGGATCAGGCCATCAAGGAATACCAGATCGCTTTGAAACTCAATCCAGATGCTGTCCAGACGCGCACGAATCTTATGACTGCCTACCGCAAACAAGGACGCCTGGGTGAACCCTCAGGTAAAAAGCGGCCTCCCGCCCTCAAACCTGAGACCGGCTCCGCTGAAGAGCATATCAATCTCGGAGACATCTATTACAAGCAGGGCCGTCTGGATGAGGCCGTCAGCGAATATCGGGACTTCTTGAAGTTGAATCCTGATTCGGCCGAAGCACATAACAGTCTCGGAAACGTCTATAACAAACAGGGCCGCCTGGATGAGGCTCTCAGGGAATATCGGACTGCATTGAAATTACATCCCGATTCAGCTGAAGTGCACAACAACCTTGGCAAGATATACGGCAGGCAGGGCCATCTTGATAAGGCCCTCAAAGAATTCCAGGCTGCTGTAAAACTGAAGCCCGATTTTGCCGATGCATATAACGGGCTCGGCAATGTTTACGGCCTGCAGGGCCATCTTGATAAGGCCCTGAAAGAATATGAGACCGCCTTGAAGTTAACCCCTTATTCCGCAGACGCGCATAACAACCTGGGAACCATTTATTACAAACAGGGCCGCTTCGATAAGGCTCTCAACGAATTTGAGACTGCTTTAAGACTTAACCCCGATGATCCATGGGCACGCAGGAACCTGCAGATCCTCAACAAGGAGAAGCGAAACAAACAATGACGGGGAGCGCTTATCCCGTGCGAAGGGCGTCGACGATGTTCATGCGTGACGCCCTGGCCGCCGGCAGAACGCCGCCTGCCAGTCCCATGATAAGAGAAAAAGCGATTGACTGGTAGGCTATTTGGAATGTGAGAGTGAAGGAAAAGGCCAGTTCGGAAAAGGTCTGCCAGTTCATTGTTGAAATAGTAATGAATTGCATGAATGAGGCAAGGCACAGCCCCGTGAGACCGCCGACCAGCCCCAGAAGCATCGATTCAACGAGAAACGCGGCCAGAATACTTCTGCGCCGGAACCCGAGCGCCCTCAATGTCCCTATTTCGGCCGTTCTGTTCGCCACTGATGCGTACATCGTGATCATGGCGCCTATCATCGCGCCGAGGGAGAAAATGGCGGTGAGAGTGATCCCCAGGATGCGGAGGAATTTCGCCATCATTTCCGACTGATCTCTGTAATATGTGGTTTCAAGCTTTGCCTCGAGGGTCAGACGCGGGTCATTCTCAATCCTCTTTTTAACGTTATGAAACCAGGAAGGGTCCCGCAGTTTAAACAGCACGGACGAATATGCGTATCTTCTAAAAGCCTGCATAAGCTGGTCGGCATCGCCCCATATCTCTGAACTGTAAGCGGTTTTGCCTGCCTCGAAAATTCCCACGACCGTCCAGTCCCGCATGGCGAAACGCAGCGTTTCGCCGATCCCGGCGCCTTTGAACCTTTTTGCCACGCTCCGGCCCGCTATTATTTCGGAAGACCCCGGTCTGGGCATACGTCCCTCCACGAGTTTCACCTGCGGACGCAAGGCGAGGGATGATTCCCCAATCCCTCTTATGGTAATGTTTGAAAGCTTGTTGCCGCCCCTCTTTGGAAGGTTAATGATCACCACCAATTCCTTTGCGAGCAGGGGTTCCCCGTTTTGTTCAGTTGCTATCCCGGGCTCTGTCTCGACGATCCCGGCCTGTGTCCGGTCGATGCCGCTTTGCATCTCGGACTGCGATCCTTTACGAATGGCTATTACGTTGTCGTAAGAGCCTGTTTCTATCAGCGTCTTCTGCAGTCCTTCCGCAAGCATCAGGACCGAGGCGAAAACAAATACGACGAGTGCCATGCCGGCTGCAGTCAAAATAGTTGTGAGCTTTCTTGTCCAGAGATTCCTCAAGCTGTAGGAAACGGGCACCGCCACTATCCTATCCTCCTGAGTCCATCGGCAATTCTTACTCTGATGGCGAGTCTGGTCGGGAACACCGCCGCAACGGAAGCTATAATAAGCCCCGCCGCCATATCCATGTATATCGTGCTGCGGGACACGATAAAGATCGGGAAGTACTGACTCAGAGAAGCACCGAAGGCCTTCGCCGCGGGGAAGGTGAGCATGATTCCGAGAGCGGAACCGACAGCCCCGATCACCAATGATTCACCGAATATGAGCCCCGCGATGTAGAGACCGCCGAAGCCGAGTGTCTTCATGATAGCGTATTCGCCCATTCGCTCGCGAACCGTCATCGCCATGGTATTGGCCATTACCGCCATTATTATGAAGATAACGATATAGGAAACCAGGCGTATTACCACGACTATCGCCTCGGTCATTGAAATGAAGCTTAACTGGAACGCCTTTTCGGTCTCGGTAATGGTCTCGGCCAGGGAATTCCTGAACATCCTGTCGATTGCCACCTCCACATTCGCCGCCATGTCGGGGCTCTTGACCCCGATCAGGTACCACCCGACCTTGTCCGCCCTGTAGGGGGCCGTTTTCCTCAGTGATTCATTGAGGTAGTTCCAGTGGAAAAAAAATTGGGTCTCATCCGTGCTCTTGCGTGCCCCGCGGTAGATCCCCCGAATGACGAATTCCCAGTTTCCCGGGAAAATGGTACCTTTGAGAGTGACGGTATCGCCCAGCTTCCAGCCGAACCTTTCGGCGGTCTTGATGCCCACGACTGCCCCCTTTCTGTCCCGGAGAAATGCCTTTTTCTGGTCATCCGGCAAGACGAACTCCGGATAAAGATCCATGGCGGTCTTTGCATCCGTTGCAAAATTGGGGAAGAAATTCTTTTCATCGATATAGACGCCGCCGAACCAGACCGAATAACCCACCTCCGTTACTCCCGGCACCTGCCGGATTTTTTCCCTGTACGAAATAGGCAGGAAAAAGACAAGGGAAACCGCATTCCGGGTGATCAGGCGGGTGGCGGAAGACGCCTCGACACCGGCGTACCAGGCGCTGATGACAGTCCGCAACAGCCCGAAGGCGAGAATGGCGATAGTAATCCCGAGGATGGTAAGCCATGTCCTCAGTTTGTGACGAAACGCATTTTTAAAAATGAGTTTCAGTATCTGCATTCAGGACGCCTTTGTCGAGCTGTCGTATGACATGAGCTTTTTCCGCGGCCCTCGGGTCGTGGGTTACCATGATGATGGTCTTGCCAGACTCGATGTTGAGTCTCTCCATAAGATCCAGTATTTCCGCAGCCGAGACCCTGTCCAGATCGCCTGTAGGTTCGTCAGCCACAAGTATGGCAGGGTCTGTGACCACGGCCCGGGCTATCGCGACCCTCTGTTGCTGGCCACCCGAAAGCTCTCCCGGGTAATGGTTCATGCGGTCGGTAAGGTTGACTACTGAAAGGGCTATTTCCACATGTTGCCAGCGCTCTTTCCTTGAGAGGGTAGTTAGGAGCAGCGGGAGTTCGACGTTTTCGAAGGCTGTGAGTACGGGGATCAAGTTATAGAACTGGAATATAAAGCCGACGTTGGAGGCCCGCCAATGAGCCAGTTCGGTTTCGGAGAGCGAAGTGATATCGATCCCGCCGATCTCTATGCTGCCGCTGTCCGGCTTGTCTATGCCGGCTATGAGGTTCAGAAGAGTGCTCTTGCCGGATCCCGACGGGCCCATCAGTGCGAGAAATTCACCCTGCCCTATGTCGAAGTTGATATCCTCCAGCACCGGAACGATCTCGCTTCCCCGCCGGTAGGATTTGTTCAGATTCTTTACCTCAACGATGGGAGGTCCGGCTTTGTCCATCAGCCCTCAAGGACCTTGACCCTGTCGCCGTCACGGAGTTTGGCCGGGGGGTTTACTATCACCTTTTCCCCGGTGCTCAGCCCTTCGAGTATCTCTACCATCGCGTTCAGACGCCTTCCGGTCTTCACAGAGGTTTCCACCGCCCTGCCTTCTTTCACAACGAAGACACTCTTCCTCCCTCCGCGATCGACAACCGCGTTCGAACCGACAGCGATGAGGGGCCTTTGCTCGTCTGGACCGGCGGGATGTTCGAGAAAGGCCACCCTCGCGCTCATCTCCGGCAATATTCTGGGGTCTTTGTCAATGAACCTGACCTTGACCATAACAGTGGCTTTGGAGCGGTCAGCGGTGGGCACTATCATATGAACGGCGCCGCGAAAACGCAAATCCGGCAGGGCGTCAAGCTCTATCTCGCATGGTTGCCCAGATTTTACTGCTCCGATATTGGACTCCGATACATCGGCCTCGACCTGGAGAGAACCCATGTCAGCGATAGTGACCACGGCCGCCTGGACATTTGCAGCGGCGCCTATAGGTGTCACGATATCACCGACGTCGGCGTCTTTGGTCAGTACCACCGCATCGAAAGGTGCGCGTATATACGTATAGTCCAGAGCAACATCAGCCGCCCTGAGGGCCGCTTCGCTTGCCTTTACCTCTGCCCCGGCTCCTGCGACAGCGGCAACCGCTTTCCTGTACCGCGCGTCAGCCGAATCATAAACAGTCTGTGCTACGTACCCCTTCCTTACCAGCTCTTTATTCCGGGTGAAGTTCAGCGTGGCATCATGAAGCTCAGCGAGGGCCTGGTCGAGATTATACCGTGCGGCATTCACGTTGGCTTCCGCCTGCGCTTTGGAGGCGAGCACGTCCTCGTTTTCGAGGCGGGCAAGGATTTCTCCTCTCTTTACCCTGCTTCCCTCTTCCACAGATATCGATACAAGACGGCCGGTAATTTTGGAGGCGACCGCCGCCTTCCGCTGGGCAACAACATAACCGCTTGCGTTCAGGAGCGTGAAGGTCTGGGAAGGGTACATCTTCGTCACGGTCGCAACCTGCACGTCCACGGCAGGGGAGAAGATACCAAGGAGATAAAGGGCGACCGCAACAGTAGCCACAGCGATGACGAAGATCCATTTTGTCCATTTCCCGCGCTTTGCCGGCCGAATGACCGCCTTTGTTTTGTCTATCTTCAACTTTGAGAGGTCTTCTTGTGACATTAGCTTTTAACCGCCCTAAGCAACCAAATTTAGTGAAATAATAACCTAATTATAGCAGCTTATGTAAGAAGGGGGACATGTCCAACGTGGAAAGGTCAAGACACGCGGGGAGGCAGGAGGAAGACCACCAGGGACGAGACTTTAAGGGTTTCAAACTCATTCTTCGTACGCGTCCAGGTCAGCCTTTGCCGAAAGATAACCGAGTATGTCTTTCAGCGTGATGACTCCGACCAGCCTATCTTTGTCGATGACTATCAGTCTGCTGTTGCCCGTACGGTTCATTATGGCAAGGCACCTTGTGACGTCCATGTCCGGAGTGACTGCAATCTCGCGTGAACACTGGGTGGTGATTTCACCTACGGCGTGATTCCGCCATTCCGCCTTTGGAATTTCCTTCAGCCGGCGGGTGGTTATGCAGCCGGCGAGTTTTCCATCGTCGACGACCGGGAACATCTTGAAATGGTACTTGTACACATAGTCCTCCACGAGTTCTTCGACCGATATCCCCGGGGGCACGCTCACCACCTCTCTTTTCATCAGTTCCCGTACTTTTTCTCCTTCGAGTGCCCGACGAATAAGTATATTCCTGTATGAGGCCTGCGAGGCGTTCTTTAGAAACATGCCGATAAGTGCCCACCATATGCCGCCGATTATGTTGCCGAAGAATAGCACATTTGCCCCGCCGACAACCATAAGAGCGATTCCGAACCCGGAGCCTATCTGCGAGGCGATGTGCGTTGCCCAGCGCAGGTTGTCTTTCCATTTCCAGAGGGCCGAACGCAGTACGCGGCCCCCGTCAAGGGGATAGGCTGGAAGAAGGTTGAAGCCTGCAAGCAGGAAGTTGACGAACATCAGATAGTCAAGAACGCCGTTTACGGAAACAGGCCATCCGGCGGCGCCCCCGAGTTTACTGGTGGCCAGGAAAACAAAGCCGAGGAGGACGCTTGAAGCGGGACCTGCTATGGCCATCAAGAATTCAACTTTCGCGCTCTCGGGTTCCTCTTCCATCTCCGCTACCCCGCCGAAGATGAAGAGGGTTATCCCCTTCATCTGGAGGCCGAATCTCCTGGCGACGACGGAGTGACAGAGTTCATGGAAAACTATGGAGACGAAGAGGCTGAGGGCGCCGGCGATGCCCATCCACCAATACGTGGCAGACGAAAGGCCTTTGTACATGGAAGGGAAGAGACCTGCAGCCAAAGACCAGGCGATAAGGGCGGCAAGGATCAGCCAACTGGCATCAATATGGACTTCGAACCCCATGAGTTTAAAAAGCGTGATGCGTTTCCCGAACATTCCCTGTCCCATCCTCCTCAGAAGAAGCTGTGTAATTCAATTATATCTTCGTAGCTCCTGCAGTCAATTCGGAAAGTGAAGTGCGCCTGCCTGCCGCAAGGCAGGCAGGGAGACCATCTGCGAGGCCAGCTTCGCATAAAGGGGAAGTAGCCTTCTTTTTGGCCGGAATCATTGAACCGAGCCCCGATTCTTAGATAGGTTCTGATTGACGACGAACTACTTAACGACTTGCAATTATTCAGCGACCTGACATTTACCTGAAAAGCTTAAGATATTCGCCGTATCCTTCCTTTTCGAGATCCTCTTTGGGTATGAACCGCAGGGACGCCGAGTTCATGCAATACCGTTTCCCCGTTGGCGGAGGGCCGTCGTTGAAAACGTGGCCGAGGTGGGAATCGCCGCGTCTGCTCCTTACCTCGGTTCTCCTCGTAAAGAAACTCCAGTCGTCTTTCTCAACGACATTTCCAGGATTGATCGGCCTGGAGAAACTCGGCCATCCCGTCCCGGAATCGTATTTGTCCACGGAACTAAAAAGGGGTTCGCCCGACACGACGTCAACGTAAATCCCTTCCCTCTTATTGTTCCAGTATTCATTACTGAAGGCGGGCTCTGTGCCGTCCTCCTGCGTAACCTCATACTGCACAGGAGTCAGTCTTTGCCTGAGTTCCTTCTTCGACGGTTTCACGAATGTCCTCCATGTCTTCACGGAACCAGTGGCTCGCGTGATCTTTTTATCTCCTCTCACATTTTCCTGTTGAGCCCTGGCGGAGGCCGACACCAGAAGAAACAGCATTACTAGGATCATTGAGAGTATTCTTGTTATTCCCGCCATTCCTCCCACTTTCAGAATTCTATGCCGGAAGAACTTATGCCTCTCCCGTCCCGGATAAACTTGAAGAATAGATATCCTGTGACAGAACTGACGAACGCCAGGATGCTCAAAGATCCTATCTGTGACGTATTAATGCCTATATCTCTCAAACCATGGCCTCCGACATATCCTATCGAGACCAGCGCAGCGATCGTGAAAGTAACCGCGAAGGCATCCGCCAGCACAAATTTCAGACGGTTCATCTTCATGATGCCTGATACCAGAAATATCTGAGCCCTTAATCCAATAAATTGTCTGCCAAGAAGAACAAAGAAGATCCCTTTCTTCTCAAATGTTTTTTCGAGAGATTCGAGTTTCTCCCGGGACAAAAAGCGCCTGAACCATCTATGGCATACGACCACGCGGCCATATTTTCGCCCGAAAGAATAGATCATAAAGTCTGCTATGAGTACCCCCACATAAACAACCAGCAGAGCCGGTACGGCTTTAACTATGTCCTGACGGATCAGGAATCCACATAGAATGAAAGTCGCGTCTTCAGGAAAAAAGGGAACGCCGAGACCTCCGAGGATGAGTGGGGCAAAAAGCCCTGCATACGGGAAATTTCCTAAAAGCATTATATACCCCTCTTGTTACCGGCAGGTATTCCCGGACGTCGTCCTTTCCGCCTTGTTCATCAGGGGATAGCCTGCCCGCTTGTTAACTAAAATATTTACAGTATTTATTATAACATTTTGGCGCGGGGTGATCACGTTGACTAAGGTCGGAGTCAGGATGTTACTTTGCTTCACAAAAGAATTCGGGGGAAATACTTGACAATGACTTAGATTGTTGTAAAGAAACAATTGAGAACGCCTTCAAAAGTCAACAAAGACAAATAGAAGGGTAGTGCATCCCAGGCCCATATCCCCTCTGCATGCAGCTCCGGCCATTCCGGAGCTTTTTCTGGGGGGAAGAGCATTAGATGGGGATGTCACCAGACGAAGAGACTGTAACGGGCAGGCGAAAAGAACGGCCTGCCCTACGTCAATTTTCAGGCGGTGGCGGAGGAGGGGGATAGTTGGCTGGCGGCGTCTCCCTACGTGTTCCTGAAGGCTCCGGAGAGACAAACCTCCCGTTGACCGGGACCCGGTTTCCTTTCGCGTACATGCACTGCACGTATGCGTTATCGTAGCGGCGCTGATTTGCGTAGTAAGAGCCCTCCGCATAGCCGGACCCCGTCGCGCTCCCCAGGAGCAGTCCGCTGCCGGCGCCTATTGCCATGCCCTCACCCATATGTCCTGAAGCACTCCCTATTGCCGCTCCGGCGACGGCACCAAGAGCCGTACCCGCGGCGGCGCTCGATACTGCAGATTTCTGGGCCGCCTGCTGACCGGTCACTCCCCCCACCTGTTCGTAAGCAAACTGGCGGCAGTAGTAGTCGTCCATGCGGAACTGATCGAAATTCTTGCCGGTGCCCGGCAGGACCATGACGCTGGGCCCGGTCGGAAACGTTGCGCAGGCCGGCATTACCGCGACCATTATCAGAACCGAAAATATCAGTAATCGACGCATGGTTTCACCTCTTGGGCCCTGACAGCGGCTCTGCAGGCAATGTCTGCCAGCCCCCCGGGCATTTCTTAATATAGGGGTAGTAACCCTTTGACTCGGAGCAGTAATACCATACTCCTGAAGGCGCTGAGGAGTTCGAGGGGTTGACCCGTCCGCTGTCCGAAGGTGGCGTCGACGGCAATGTCTGCCAGCCTCCCGGGCATTCCTTGACATAAGGGTAATAAGTCTTCGATCCGGGGCAGTAGAACCACTCCGACGGCCACGTCGAAGAAGTTGATGATTCCGGCTCTTCCCTCTGGATGTAACTCTGCGGCGTTTCCGGTACGACTGAGGAAGGACCATAATAGTAGGGGTAGTAAGAATAAGGGTAATACGGATAATAGGAATAGTAAGGATCGTAATATGGCCATCCGTAACCCCACCAGGGGCCCCAGCCCCATATCGAACCGCCGATTACTAAATCAAGGTCGCCCCGGTCATGGTCATAATGCCCTCTGCCATAATAGCCACCGCGGTGATCCCCACCCCGGTAGTAACCGCCCTGGTGACCGTCTCCCCGGTAGTAGCCGCCTTGATGACCGCCACCCCGGTAACTGTCGGCATATGCAAAGCCGCATGCCATTAGCGCTATCACCGATACAGCTACGATTAATGCCGACCTGACAGATCGCATAGTTGCTCCTCGCTTAAATATATTCTACAACAGTTTCTTCTTACCATCAAGATATCCGAGATATTTGAAGAAAATATGAATATGTATCCTGGAAAGATTTAGCGGGCGCTGAAGTTACAGACCGCCCTCTTTCCTTCGGGTTTATTGATGATACCATCGCAATCTCAGGCCTTTTGCCAAAAAAAGTGAGCAGTTGTCATAGTTTTCGCTGCTGCAACGAGTGAGTCTTACTGACTTCTCAAGCCTTATCGATGTCAGGGATGCGGGACATATATCGGCATCGTTTTCACAGTAAGGACATAGGAGAGCATGTTCGTCTATCTCATTTGTCAAAACATTCATATTATCACCTCCCACTGGTTAAGCGTCTGTTTTATGACGCCGGAACATTGAAGCACCGGTATCTGGCCTGTTATACGCATACTACCGAATCTTCGGTGCCGTAAAAGTTCCTGACGTACTTGTCCGCATGCCAGTCGTTTTCCCACTTGCTGCCGTCAACGAGATAGCGGAAACGGTATTCCTTTCCGGCATCGAGTTCGATCGTTACAGTAAAGTCGCCGTTTTCGAGTCTCTCCAGGGAAGTAACCTCCCTGTTCCAGTCATTAAAGTCTCCGACCAGGGTTACTGTCCCAGCCCTGGCTGCCGCTTCTGCCGGCAGCATAAAGGTCACCTTGCAGATGTTGCCAGTCCTTATATGTTCTTTTTTGATCCCGGGACGCTCCGCTTTCACGCCCCGTGGTGTTGCAGTGCTTGCAGAGGCGTTGGGCTTTTTCGTTATCCCTGTTTTCCCGGCAGTGGTTGCTCTTCCCAAAGAGTTTGCGGCTTTCGAAGGTTTTTTGACTACCTTATCTCTCTGAGTGATTTTTACCTCTTGCGCTCCGGCTTTTTCTTCTGCTGTATTTTCTTCGCTCTTCTTTTTTGTCTTCATGATTCCTCCTGAAAAGTAATGGTTATTGATTATTTCTGTTGACGAGAGACGATATCATCAATCTGAAGAGAAACACCATAAGTCCCTTCTACGGGATGTTCGTGGAGCTTAAGAGTCCTGGCAGCGATTATGAGTATTGAATGGCGACTTCGTAGATGATCCCGGAGTGTCCGGCGGAAGGCCCCTCACCTTGACAGCTGAGTTCCCCCTCTGACGCCTCTTTGCGGTTTCTGATCATCCCGGTGATGATCCGATCGAGATCGAATCCGCCGTGAAGACAGTTTTTGTTCAAACAATCCACCCTGAAAACCGCATAGCTGCCGGGAAAGAAGTTGACGAGCCGGGGCAACGATTTTGCTATCTCCCTCTGCTTGTATATCATGCTGACGGCGATGCTGGCAACCTCAGGGAAGCGAGTTGCCACAAGACCGGCATCGA
>JBJKPE010000076.1:0-5443 GCA_046706685.1 Thermodesulfovibrionales bacterium
TTGACCGGTTCCGCGAGGGCCTCCCTGATCTCGTCCTCGTTTATCGTAATCGTCTTTGGAATACCGGAGATCAGGTCCCGGCCCTTGATGTTCATCACCCGCTTTTCCTGGCTGCCGGAGGGATAGGCGGAGCCCAGCTCTATCTTTATCAGTTCAGTCGTCATCTCGCCGATCATCAGGTTATATCTTCTCTTTATGTACCCCATTATGGACTCGTCCATCTTGTCGCCGCCCACCCGGACCGCCTTGCTGTAGACCACCCCGTCGAGTGAGATCACGGCAACGTCGGTGGTGCCGCCTCCGATATCGACAATCATATTGCCGGATGGTTCTCCCACGGGAAGTCCGACGCCGATCGCAGCGGCCATCGGCTCCTCGATAAGGTAAACCTCCCTGGCGCCCGAGGCCTCGGCCGCATCCTTTACCGCCCTCTGCTCCACCTGCGTTATCCCCGACGGCACGCCTATTATCACGCGCGGTGATACGAAGCTGGTCCTGTTATGTACCTTCTTGATAAAGTACTTAAGCATCTCCCCGGTGGCGTCGAAATCGGCGATGACCCCGTCTTTCATAGGCCTGAGAGCGGTTATGTTGGCAGGCGTCTTGCCGAGCATTCTCTTGGCCTCCGCCCCGACGGCTACGGTCTTTCTGTTGTCCTTTCTTATCACAACTACAGACGGTTCATCGCATACAATGCCCTTGCCCTTCACGTAAACGAGCGTGTTGGCGGTGCCCAGATCTATAGCGAGATCGTTCGAGAATAATCCGAGTATCCTGTGAAAAAACATCGTGCCTCCATAGCAGCGGTCAGTTTTCTACCACCATTGTCCCGGCGATAGTGTCACCGAGACGTGCGCCGTCACTACTTCCCAGAATCAGTATAAATTCAAAGCAAAATGTACCCAGAATGAAGATCCAGCCGATCCACGGAACACCCCAGAGGACGTATCCGATCGCCAGTGTGCTGTTTCTCAAAATGGATTCCTTGAAGGAGCAGGGGGCAAGGGTTTCCTTCGATAAGACCTTTAATTTGATGAGCTTCTTCCCCACACTCCTGCCGTCAAAAAAGCCGTCTCCGAGTAGAAGATAGGTCAACCCCGCAAAATAACCTGCCCTGGGTATCACTTCCATGGCTGCGGCGATGATAATAACGTCAATGACTTTCGCCGCCGTCCTCAAAAGAAGCCCCGCTCTTCTTTGCTCTTCCGACATTAAGAATAGTAACAAATGCCCCCTGTATTTTTCAAACGGACCGGCAGGTTATCGGCCTTCCCGGCGGCCTTCCCGCGCGGCCCTGTGCCCGTAGTGGAATTCATCCGAAACGGCGTGCTAAAATAGCGGATCTCTTTCTCAGGGGTAAATCAATCCATGGCTGAAGTTGTCGCTTTCAAAGGGGTTTTATACAACATGCAGAACCCTTCCCTTTCGTCCGGGAAGGGCCTTTTCGCTCCGCCTTACGACATCATCACACCCGAATACCGCGAGGAACTCTACAACTCCAGCCCTTACAATATCGTCAGGATCGACTTCGGGAAGGAATTCAGCGGCGACGACGAGGGGAACAATAAATATACGAGGGCAAACGACTGCCTGGAAACCTGGCTCCGGGAAGGGGTGCTGACAAGAAGCGACAGCCCCTGTTTTTATTCATACGAGATATCCTATACAATTGACGGTAAGGAGAAGACGCTCAGAGGCTTTCTCGGGCTCATACGGCTTGAAGAACTTGGGAAAGGCAGTATTCATCCTCACGAGTGCACCCACTCCAAGCCAAAAAAAGACAGACTGGATCTGATGAGAGCAAGCAGCGCAAACATAAGCCCTATTTTCGCCCTTTACAGCAGCAGGGAGAACGGCATCGCTGATGTGCTGTCCGGCGCTGATCTGATGCAGCCGTATATCGAGACAAAAGATGCGGACCTTTCGGTCCACAGGCTGAGGGAGATATCCGACCCCGTCGCAGTGGAGACTATCAGGAAGGAACTTGCGGACAAGCCCGTTTTCATAGCCGACGGACACCACCGTTATGAGACAGCCCTTGAATACCAGAGGGAAATGAGGGAAAGGGAGGGCGTGTCGGAAGGCCCGAAGCCCTATGATTATGTAATGATGTTCCTGTCAAATATGGCCGAGGACGGGCTTACCATACTTCCGACCCACAGGCTCATAAAGGAAGTCCCGGCGGATTGCCTGGACCGGCTCTCGGCCCATTTTGAGATAGAAGAAGTAGCCGGAAATTTCAGAATAGCCGATACCCTCGCCGGAAGGAGCCGCGTACTCGGGTTTTATAAAGGCGATGCGGGGAAATGGTACGTTCTTTCTTACCGGGGAGGCTTCAGTTCGGATGTCCCGCCGGTGCTGGCCGACCTGGACGTCTCGGTCCTGCACGAACTTGTGCTCGGCAAGTTGTTCCATCCCGACGGCATCGTGTATGAAATGGACATCACGAAGTGCCTGAATCTCGTGAAGGACGGCAGGTTCGGAGCGGCTTTCTTCCTTAATCCGACCCGGGTAAGCGACGTTGAGAAAGTAGCTCTGGCGTCTTTGAGGATGCCGCCCAAGTCGACGTACTTTTACCCGAAGCTTCTGACCGGCTTGGTATTGAATGTCTTCAAAAATACTTTTTAGAGGAGGACCTCATGGCTGTTCGCGTAGCAATTAACGGTTTTGGCAGGATAGGGAGAAACTTTCTGAGGACGAGCAGGGGGCGCAAGGAGTTCGAGATCGTGGCGATCAATGACCTTACAAATGCAAAGACGCTCGCGCATCTCCTGAAGTATGATTCGGTGCACGGCCTGTTCGACGCCGATGTAAAAGAGACGGAGACGGGCATCTCGGTAGACGGAAGGGAGATCAGGATCACCGCCATCACCGCGCCGGAGAAACTCCCGTGGAAGGAGCTGGGCGTGGACATAGTTGTGGAATCCACAGGCCTTTTTACCGACCGGGCGTCGGCTGCAAAACATATCGAGGCGGGCGCGAAGTGGGTGATTATATCCGCTCCCGCAAAAGAGCCGGACATAACGGTCTGCCTGGGCGTGAACGATGAGACCCTTGACGTCTCGAAGCACAGGATAATATCCAATGCCTCCTGCACCACAAACTGCCTCGCGCCCGTTGCGAAGGTGCTTATGAACGAGTTCGGCATAGTGCGCGGACTCATGACGACGATACATTCATACACCAACGATCAGCGGATCCTTGACCTCCCTCACAAGGACCTGAGGAGGGCCCGCGCCGCGGCGGTCTCGATGATCCCCACAACCACCGGCGCCGCCAAGGCGGTAGGCCTCGTGCTCCCAGGGTTAAAGGGGAAGCTGGACGGCATGGCGATCCGGGTACCGACCCCTAATGTCTCCGTGGTCGACCTCGTCGCGGAGCTCGGGAAGGACACTTCTGCGGAAGAGATAAACGCCGCTCTGAAGAAGGCGGCCGAGGGGCCTATGAAGGGCATCCTTCAGTATACAGAGGACCCGATCGTCTCAATCGACTGTAACAATAACCCCCATTCTTCAGTCGTGGACGCCTCCGTAACCAAAGTCATCGAAAAGAGGATGGCCAAGGTGCTCTCCTGGTACGACAACGAATGGGGATACAGCTCCAGGCTCAGGGACCTCATACTATTTATCATAAAGAAGACGGGGTAACCGATGGCCAGGAAGAACAGCGCAAACTCGCTTTCGATCAAGGACATCCTCAGTAAACTTTCTGTCGACGAACTTGATATAAAGGGAAAACGGGTCTTTATAAGGGCGGATTTCAACGTGCCTCTCGATGATAACCTGCGCATTACGGACGACAGCCGGATACGTTCAACCATCCCGACGATCAACTACGCCATCGACGAGGGTGCGAAAGTCATACTGGCTTCCCACCTTGGAAGACCGAAGGGCAGGCCGGACCCCAGGTACAGCCTGGCGCCTGTAGCCAAAAGACTGCACCGGCTGCTCGGGAAGGACGTGATATTCGCGCCGGACTGCGTGGGACCTCAAGTGGAAAGCCTGGTGGACAAGATGAACGACGGCGATGTCCTTCTCCTGGAGAACCTGAGATATCACGTAGAAGAGGAGAAGAACGACGAGGAATTCGCGCGGATGCTCTCGCAACTCGCCGACTTCTATATAAACGACGCCTTCGGGGCCGCGCACAGGGCTCACGCATCCACGGTCGGCATCCCGAAGTTCCTGCCGTCGGCCGCCGGTTTTCTCATGAAGAAGGAGATAGAGTATCTCAAGGGAATCGTGAACAACCCGGTCCGCCCTTTTGTAGCAATCCTGGGAGGCGCGAAGGTTTCGGGCAAGATAGGCGTGCTGGAGCACCTGGAGGCAAAGGTCGACAAGGTGCTGATAGGCGGCGGCATGGCATTTACGTTCATAAAGGCGATGGGGAATGAAGTCGGGGATTCCCTGGTCGAAAATGACATGCTGGATATGGCCCAGAGGATCAGGAAGAAACTGAAGACCGCGGGTATAAAATTCTATCTTCCCGTGGACTGCGTGATCGCCCAGTCGCTGGAACCCGGGGCTGAGACGAAGATCGTCCCCACGCTCGAAATACCGAAGGGGTGGAGGGCGCTCGATATCGGACCGGCAACAGTAAAACTCTTTTCAGAGGCGCTCGCCAACGCAAAGACGATCCTCTGGAACGGTCCAATGGGCATTTTTGAAATCGATGCTTTTTCGAGGGGTACCTTTGCCATCGCTCACGCTGTCGCCGATGCCTATGCCCTGACAATCGTAGGTGGGGGAGACACTGACCTCGCGGTCCACCGGGCCGGAGTTTCCGATGCACTTTCCTTCATCTCGACGGGAGGCGGCGCATCGCTGCAGCTGCTTGAGGGGAAAGAACTGCCGGGCATCGCCGCCCTGACTGACAGGAAGACCGAACAGGCCTGAAAAATCCGGTGCCGGTGTCAGTGATTAGTGCCAGCAAGAGCAATGAATCGTTTCAAAACTGACACTGACCACTGACACCGGCACTGAGTGATCAAAAATCCCCGGTAAGCAGCAGCCCACCGGGGACTATACTCTCTAAATCAACCTGTCTGTCGGACAGGTCTGCCCTCTCTGAGCCGTCAAGACTCAGAGCGCATGTTCATATACTGAATCGGTAACCTTGTGCGGCAGCTTCTCGTTGGAGTGGGAAAGTATTCCCCTCTTCAGTTCGACGACCGAAGGGCTTCTGCTCTCGAACCGCTCTATAAGGAACGAGGCCGCAACTTCCGGTTTTATGATGTCGCCGCAGGTGAAGATATCCACTGCGGCATATGAATATTCCGGCCACGTATGTATCGACAGGTGTGATTCCGCTATGACGACCATGCCGCTGATGCCGAAAGGATTAAACTCGTGGAAGGAGATATCTACAATAGTAGCTTTGGCCTCTCTGGCAGCCGAGACCAGCGCGTCCTTGACCTTGTTAAGGTCCTTCAGAATTTCGGGGT
>JBJKPE010000077.1:0-12148 GCA_046706685.1 Thermodesulfovibrionales bacterium
ATGTATGGAAGGCCTTCCGTTTGAAGACTGGCAGGACCGTTTAACAGGTGGTTTAATGAAAGATGCTTAGCCCATGTTATTCATGAAATGCGGTGGACACGAAAGGACATAGTGTTTTCGCTCATTCCTGCCTGCCGGCAGGCAGGCTCGCTTCGCTCCGAGGAACTTGCCCTCTTTATTATCAGAGACAGTATCGGGCAAGTAAAGCCGCTCTGACACTATGCCCTTCCGGCATGCCCGTGAGTGTGAAATTCTTAAGATAACCCCGACTACGTTATCTGGCTAAGGATGCCGTTGCTCATTTTGAACTGTTTCTGCGCTTTTGCTGCAATGTCCTTATTGTGGGTGACTATGACGAATGTGGTCTGCTCCTCCCTGTTTATCCTGGAGAAAAGTTCGAGCACTTCCGATTCGGTTTCCTCATCCAGGTCCCCGGTAGGTTCATCGGCCAGAATTATGGCGGGCTTGTTGATAAAAGCACGGGCGATCGCGATCCTTCTCTGCTGCCCGCCGGAGAGATGGGAGGGAAAGGAGTTTATCTTTTCTTTGAGTCCGACGGTATCGAGAAGCTCCATGGCATGCTTCTCCATGTCACCGGTATAATTTCCGAAGGCAGTGGGAAGCAGGATATTCTCGATGGACGTCAGCGTGGGGATGAGGCTCGAAAACTGATAAATAAAATTCATCTTCCTGTTCCTGAATCCCGAAAGACCGGCGTCGGACATTGACCATATGTTTTCCTTGTCGATCATAACGAGACCGGAATCGGGCCTGGTCAGCCCTCCTATCAGACTGAGAAGCGTCGTCTTGCCGCTCCCCGAATGCCCGATAATAGATACCATTTCCCCCTTGCTTACAGTGAAGGAAACATCATCGACAGCGTTCAGTACCTGGCCGTCTATATCATACGTTTTTTTAAGATTTTTGACCTCTATCACTTCTCCTCCGCAGGTGCTATGATCCGGTATTGCCCTGAATCATTTTCAGCAGGGCATCCGCTACGCCTTCATCGAACTTGTTCAATTCGTTGTATTCTTTCATTGCATCCTTCTTTTTCTCCAGCTTCAGATACGTGACGCCCAGATTGAACCTGGCCGTCGAATACCGCGGTCTCAGCTTTATCGCTTTTTTCAGCTCGCGTATTTCATCCTTATACTTGTTCATTTTTCCGTAGGCGACGCCCATATTGTTGTAAAGCACGGGATAATCCGCCATATACTTCTCTGCGCCCTTAAAGGCCTTCACCGCCTCTTCAGGTTTGTCGAGACGGCTGTAAGCCGTGCCGATCTGGACATATGCATACCCCATATCGGGTTTCAGTTTAAGCACTTTCCTGTATGTGGCTATCGCCTCGACATACTGCGAATTGCGGGCGTACAGGTCCGCGAGATGATATAGGGCGCTGATGTCGTTCGGGTTCTTTTCGAGCTGCTGTTTTACCTGGTTATATATGGAATCCGTCGTATAAGGGTTGAGCGACACTGTAGACGTCGTTTCCTTCGCCGGCTCCTCGCCTTTCTTGCACGAAGTGACCGCCGGAAGAACACCGATCAGCAGGACAAGAAAACAGAGCTTTACTGCCCTGAGCGATACACGTAATCTTTTCATCTATTCCCCCTTTCTGATCGCTTCATACGGTTCCTTTTTGCTGGCGGATACGGCCGGTAGCAAAGATGCCAGCAGCCCCGTGAGAATCGAAAATATAACGGCTCCCGCCACAAGTTCCGAAAGAACGGCTACGGAAGGCAAGAGATAGGGTAATTTCAGACTCTGGATAATAATCTTCCTGAAAAAGAAGAGGAGCGAGGCGCCCGCAGCCATGCCGAAAATGCCGCCGGCTACGGATATGATGACGGCCTCAGACACAATGAGGCTGAAGACGTGTCCCCTCTTTGCCCCCATCGCCCGCAGCAGGCCCAATTCTCTCTGTCTCTCATTGACGATCATGTAAAAAGCGAACCCCATTATCAGAAGTGCAAGCACCCACAGGACAGCACTGATTACGAGTATTCCCCTCATAAGACCGCTCAGCTGTTTCCGGACCGTGCTGACGACCTGATCGGACGCGATCGCTTTTACGCCGTCGACATCGTGCTCTATTCGGATCGCCACCCTGTCAGGCTGCCAATTGTCTTTTACCTGTACAAGGACAGCCGATATCTTGTCCTTCTGAAGGTCCAGGGTCTGCATGGCCCTGTTCTTTGAGTTCTCCGCCATTTTATAGGCGGCATCCATGGTCATGAATACGGACCGGTCGAAGAACTTCATACCCGTCGGTTCCATCGTTCCCACTACCTGAAACGGCGTGCCGAAAAATGGGATGGTGTCTCCGGCGAGCACCGGAAGCTCACGGCCCGCTATGACCTCGTTGCCTACAAGCGGCTTATTAAGGTTCTTTTTGAGCCATGGATTTATGGTAAAGTCGGTCGCAGGGTCGAAGGCCACAAGAAATGCCTCTACGTTATAACAGCAGGTAAAAGACGCCGGTTTGATAAAAAGCTGGGGAGATGCATCTTTGACTCCTTCGATCTTCCTTACTTTGTCGAAAACTGACCTGTCCATATAGAAAGTTGTGGGCTCACCGGCCAGAAGGGCCGCCTTGGCCTTGGCCTCGTCTTTTTCAGGGACTACCAGTACATCAGCCCCAAGGCGGTAGGTCCCGATCTTCAGGGCGTTCTGCATCCCGCTTATGAAAATGGTTGCACTGAGCAGCGTTCCGGTTACAACTCCCACTATCAGCAGCAATACGAGGGTGCGGATAAACTTTCTTCTGAGGTTTCTTGTTGCAAGACCGAAAATTTTTATCTTTTTCATTGCCCGTCCATGATTATTATAATGAGCGTAATTGTAAAAAGTCTAACAAGCTGTCTTTAAGAAAGGGGCCGGGGATTCGCATCCCCGGCCTGAGAAGGACTGGAAATCTCTATTTGGAGCCTGGATGCCAGTCGACTTCGATGCCGCAAAGAAGGGGCGAGCCCTTGTCTATTTTTACCTGTATTCCGTATTTGGAGTGGCAGGAATAGCATGCGGACACTTCTTCGACTATATCGTAGTTTTTCCTGTCCATAACGACGAGTTTGCTGTCGTCGCCGTACGTCCTCGACGCGAGCAGCACATATTTGCCGTCCGGAGTGAATGAAAAGTCGTGAGGCCTGATGTTGTCAGGAACAATTATCCTTTTTGCGATCGTATCGGTCTTTGTGTCGATGATGATCACTTGGCTCTTGTGAGTGCCCGGCTTCAATCCCGGATCAAATTCATTCGGAGCGCTGACCCAGAGGTATCTTCCGTCAGGAGACATCCTCGCCTGGTGAATGAATGTCATTCCTTCGGGGCTCTTGATCTCTTTAATTTTCTTTTTGGTCTTCCAGTCATAGACATAGACGGTACCGGTGGGCATGTCTGTTATGTATGCCTTCTTCGCGTTCTTGGTCCACTGGATGCCGCATACCGCATTGCCGGCCGGCATCTTGTCGACGGTCTTCAGGGTCTTCGAATCCCAGACATAAACATGGCCGTCGGCCATATCTTCAAAATATATGTTGCCGTCAGGACCAGCGATTGCGCCGCAGAATTTCTCGCCCACCTTGAAGGGGCCTTCCTTTTTCCCGGTGACGAGATCGACCTTGTAGACATCGCCGTTCAGCGTACCGGCAACGAGGACCTTGTGTCCATTCTGGTGAATGAGGGCCTGGCCGTGAGAGCCTCCGGACTTTTTCACCTGTTCGAAGGACATACCGGCGATCTTGCCTTCCATCTCGGAGCCGGCTTCCGTCAATACGATTCTGTCTTTTTCGATGTCCGTCGGCGACTTCATCGTTCTCAGGTCGATAATCGCGAGGTGACCGCCGTGGCCCGCGATATACGCGATTCCGTTAAATGTCGGAGCTGGCTTGGCCTGGATGACTTTCGCAGTTATGACCTGGGGTCCCTTTGCTGCCATGACGTCTCCAGGGTTGCTGTTCAGCGCGATATAGCCGGCAGCCGCCAGTACCAAAACCAGTAAGACCGAAAAATTCTTTCTCATGCTTTCTCCCCTTTTTTTATCTTTTTTTAAAACTTGCCTCTACCTCACCCTAAGTTCTTTGTTCCCCCTCTATCACCTCCTTTGAAACCATCAATGATTTTTGTAGCACTGAAATTAAGTATATGACACGCCGCCGATATATTCAACTTCAAATTACAGATTTAGGTCCGTTAAAAATATCGTTTATCAGCTTTTCAGGATCGCTCAGGAAAAAAGAGTGGGGACACTCAGGGTTTGAGGATGCGGAGCAGTTCATCGATCCTTTTCAGAAGGACGGGGTGTATCTTTTCCGGAGCGATTTCCGCCAGAGGTTTGAGCACGAAGGCGCGTTCATGCATGCCGGGATGAGGGATTTGAAGCTCTATGCCGGTTAAAACCAGATCTTCGTAGAGGAGGATATCAAGGTCGATCACGCGGGGGCCCCAGCGGCTTGTGTATACCCGCCCCATATTGCTTTCTATTTTCTTGAGGAGGGAAAGGAGCTCCGGCGGCGGAAGATCCGTTTGGATCTCTATGGCAATATTAATGAAACGGGGCTGATCTTCCACCCCCCAGGGCTCGGTTTCGTATAGCGAGGACTGTTTTAATATGGTCTGTCCAGCCTGCCGAAGAAGGCCGACGGCAGTATGACAGCTGGCTCGCCGGTCTCCGAGGTTGGACCCTATACCTATATAAGCCTTCGCCATGAAGACCCCGGCAAATCAGAGGGACTTGCCTATTCTCCCGACGGCTTCTCTTATCCGCTCCGCTGGAACGGTGAGCGCGAACCTTACGTATCCTTCGCCGGGGGCTCCGAAGCCGTTGCCCGGCGTGGCGAGCACGCCCGACTTGTTCAGCAGGTGGACGACGAACGACATCGAATCGAACCCCTCCGGAACTTTTGCCCACAGATAGAAGCTCGCCTTCGGCTTTGACAGTTCGAAACCCATGCCTCTCAGTCCCTCGAACAAGACGTCCCTTCTCTCCTGATAGGTTTCTCTTATCCCCGACAGGACCCTGTCGTCGGTCCGGAGTGCGACAACCGCCGCCTCCTGTATGGCCTGAAAAACACCTGAATCAAGATTTGTCTTTATCTTGCCGAGGCCGGCTATCACCTCACTGTTGCCGACTGCGAACCCGATTCTCCATCCCGTCATGTTATATGTCTTCGATAGGGAATGAAACTCAATTCCGACGGCACTGGAACCGCCGGTCTCCAAAAAACTCCGGGGTTTTTCCCCGTCGAAGTAGATCTCGCTGTACGCAGCGTCATGACATACGATGATACTGTATTTTTCCGCGATGCGGACCACGTCTTCATAGAAAGCCTTTGGCGCGGTTGCGGCGGTCGGATTGTTCGGATAATTGATAAACATCAGCTTGCTCTTTTGCAGGATGTTTTCCGGTATGGATCCAAAATCAGGCAGAAAGCCGTTTTCCTCCCGGAGGGGCATTATGTAGTTCTCGCCGCCCGCAAAGAGTACGGACACGGGATAGACCGGATATCCCGGAGAAGGAATAAGAGCGGTGTCTCCCCGCTCGATAAAAGCGAGGGGCAGATGACCGATGCCTTCTTTCGACCCGATCAGGGAAAGGATCTCCTTTCCGGGATCCAGGGACACATTGAACCGCTTCTTATACCATTCTGCAACCGTCTGCCGGAAGGACATCATGCCTTCATAGGACGGGTACCGATGATGTTCCGGGTTTTCAACGGCGGTTTTCATCGCCTTCACAATGTGTGAGGGAGTAGGGATGTCGGGATCGCCAATGCTCATATCTATGACATCGACCCCTCTTGCTTTCGCCTCCTGCTTCATCCTGTCGATGGACGCGAAGAGATAGGGCGGGAGATTCCTTACACGCGACGCCATCTCGGCAAAGACTTTCCGTTTCAAAGCCACCTCCTGAGTTTTTCAGTTTTTTTTCGTCTATTATATATTAATTCCAGAAAAGTTTTGTGAGGGTTTTCACAGTACCCGGCGGACCGCAGCTTTTAAGCATTACCCTGCAAACGGCGATCAGCAACGGATGAACACGGATAAACATGGATAAGAAGTGGTGTGTTTATCCGCAAAGAGCCCTCGCCGCCGGGTGAGTGATAAAAGAGTCTGAAAGTCCCCGGAAGTCAGTGACCATCCCTGGTGATCATGCTAAAAATGTTTTTTGGGGACAGCTGACCGAGTCGACTCATTGACCGAGTTGAAAATATTCCCTCAGAAGCATGGGGTAGGTACCGGGGTTGAAGAGTATGTTGGTCATAAAATAGCACTCGTGAGTGCAGTAGCACTTTCCGCTGCGTATGAAATCCCTGGTCTCCTTTGCCATGACCGACCGGATGACCCTCCCGGCGCTGTAATTATGGTCCCGTACATTACCGAATGATCTTTCCAGTATCTCGCAGGGAAAGACTTCCCCCCCTTCGTTCATTACGAGGTTAAGTCTTCCCGCGTAGCAGGGGAGCAGACTCTTCTTTTCCTGTATTGTCCGGTGAATCAACTTGCGCTGCAGGATGTCCTGGGCGGCCTTGATCCCGGCGCCACGGAAGCGGTAAATCGCGGATTTCCCCGTCTTGAGATTCCGTTCGAGTCTTTCTATCGCGCGGCAGTACTTGCTGAAGTCGACACTCTTGAGTTCTTCGTTGGCAAGATTCCCGCGTACGAGTGAAATGGTGTGGGTCTTTATATGACCGAGGTTTTCGACAAAATCGATTATCGGGTCCATGGCGTCCTGATTTCCGGAACAGAAGACAGTGTTGATCCCGAGTTCGAAATTTGGATATCGGCCGAGGAGATCCGCAAGCAGGTGATAGGTCTCCATCGTTTTGGCGAAACTCCCGGGCGTATCGCGAATTTCGTCGTGAGCCGCGTCAATGCCGTCAAGAGAGAGTTTTACGACCACCACGCTCTTCGGGCTGTTTTTCAGTATCCTCTCCGTCCTGTCCCTGATAATATCCGGGAGCAGGCCGTTTGTCGGAAAAAGCATGATCGCAGGCCTGTTGTTGACGTAAAAGGTATTGGCGATATCGACGAGGTCTTCCCTGAGATAGATTTCTCCCCCTGAAAAGGCGAGCCACAGCAGGCTTCCGAAGGAGCCGGCGATTCTCCTTATTTCATCGAGGGTGAGTTCCGCCTGTCGGGAGGTTGCACCGGCGTTTTTGAGATAAAAACAGAAAGGGCACCTGGAGTTGCACCTTCTGGTCAGAAAAAAGGTAAGATGAATCGGTCTTCTCTTCCATAAGATGGAACCTGCATGCCGGAAAGGCGAATACATCAGCGCCGCCGCCCGGTGTCAGGACAGGTGCTTGTCATCTTTTATTCCCCGCGGGAAACGGGAGACATGCGGGATTTTCCCCCGTTTTTTTTGTCTTTGTCAGAGAAGTCCTGCGCGCCCGTTTTCCATCCGGATGAAGGCACCCGTAAATATCCCAGCAGTCCGGCCGTTGAGCCGGCACCGACGGCGACGGGATAAATCAGCATGTAATACAATGCCGCCTTCACAAAAAAGACCGGCCCTCCGGCAGCGTAGAATGCCGAAAGCAGGTTCCTGTTAACAACGGAGTTCAGGAGGAAAACCAGGGGTATTGGCAACAGGAGGCTGTTTCTTTTCATTAATAGAGAAAGTATGCAAAGGCCCATGGCAACGAAACAGGATACGACGTCGGTCTTGAGTTCCGACGAGGCCGTCCCCGAGTCGCTCAGCAGGTCCCTGTTGCCCAGTGAGTAAACAGTCCAGTATCTCGATTTCCTGAACGCATTGGCAAGCGACTTCAGAAACGAAAAACGAAAAATGTGCCTGACGAGAATGCCGGTGTCCATCTCAAGTTTTGTCCCGGACCTCCGGAGCCTGTGACTGAACTCAACGTCTTCGATAATGGGAAGGAAATCATCGGGAAACCCGCCGCTCTCGACAAAGAGTCGACGATCGATCACCAGTGCATGGCTTGCGATGTAGTCCGGGTTTTTCCTTTTTGTCTCTGAATAGTTTATGAAAGCCGACTGGAAGGCGCTGAAGAAGTCGTCGTCATATGGAACCCTGGTGTAGGTGCCTCCGAAGACCGTATCTTCCCTTCCTGTTATCGCCGCATCCGCCGCGGAGAGGGCATCAGGCTCCATCAGGCAGTCCGCATCGGTGAAGAAAAGCACATCGCCGTTGCTGTCTTGAGCCCCGATATTCCTGGCTGCTGCTGCCCCGGAACGTTTATGGAGGCGGACCAGTCTGCACGGGAAGCGGCTGATGATGTCGACGGAGTCGTCGTCGGAGCAATCATCGACCACGATCACCTCAAAACTTTCGTGATGCGAAGAAAAAGCCGCTTCGAGGCACTTCCCTATAGTAGCGGCGCCGTTATAGTTCGGAATGACGACGGAGAAGCGTTTCTGCATATATTATTATGACCTAAATTGAGCGATTCTTGCCGCTTTCCCTGTTATGACGGCCGCCTGTTTTTTTGACGGCTGCGCCTGTGTTAGAATTATGATGCTTTACCACTCTGTATTTGGAATGTCCTATGAAAGCGAAACTAACGGCGGATGACAACAACCCGGGCGCTAATTTCCCCATTGTGGGCATAGGCGCGTCGGCTGGAGGCCTCAACTCTCTTCAGTGTTTCCTTGCCGTCCTGCCGAAGGAGTTCGATTTCGCAATAGTTTTCGTGCAGCATCTCTCGACAAAGCACAAGAGTCTCCTTCCGGGACTACTTCACTCGCGGAGGCCGGATCTTCACATAGAAGAGATATCAGAAGGGATGGAAGTCCTTCCCGGCAGAATATACCTTTGTACGCCGGGGATGGAGGTGAGAATTGAGCAGGGGGCCTTTCATGTAGAGCCTCCACCGGAAGGACATGTCCACCTGGCGATCGACGAGTTCTTCGCTTCACTTGCAGAGTATGCGGGGGAAGGGGCGATTGCAGTAATATTCTCCGGTGCAGGCACCGACGGGGCCAGGGGAGTGCAGGCTGTCAGGACGGCGGGCGGGACTGTTTTTGTTCAGGAGCCGGCTACCGCCGAATTTCCGGGGATGCCGACTTCAGCAATCGGTACGGGCCGGGCGGATGGTGTTTTACCTCCTGACGATATTGCGCGGGAGATACTTAAGCTGCGAGGCGCAGGCCCGGCAGTTACTGACAGGGAAATCACTCCTGCCCAGTTCGAGATCTTTTCGCGCCTGATTCATGAAAGAACGGGTTACCATTTCAATCACTACAAGAGAAGCGTGGTCGGCAGGAGGATCAAGAGACGGATATACCTGCGAGGTGTCTCGACGATCCAGGATTATATTGCGATGGTAGCCGAAAATGATTCCGAAGCAGCCAGTTTGGCCGCCGACCTCATGATAGGTGTCACATCTTTTTTCCGGGACAGGCTGGCATGGAAGGCTCTCAGGATGGAGGTGATAAAAAAACTTGTCGCCGCGGATAATGGCCAACCTGTCCGCGCCTGGACCCCTGCCTGCGCTACGGGCGAAGAAGCATATTCCATTGCCATGATGCTCCGGCATGAGCTTGATCTTGCCGGCAGGAAGCGGGAGATTCAGGTTTTTGCCAGCGACGTAAACGACGGTGCCCTCGAAAAGGCGAGAGAGGGAAAATACCTCGGCAGCATCAGCGCCGATGTTCCGCCCGATTATATGAAGAAATTCTTTACCTGCTCCGAAGACGGACAGTCCGTTGTCATCGGCAAGGAGATACGGGAGTCCGTGGTATTTGCCAGACAGGACCTTCTTACCGATCCACCATTTTCCCGTCTCGATCTTATTATCTGCCGTAACCTCCTGATATATCTGGAACCCGTTGCTCAGGAAAAATGTATCGCCCTCTTTCACTATGCACTCAAAGAAGGCGGATACCTGTTTCTCGGCAATGCCGAGTCGACCGGCAGGAACAAAACCCTCTTCAAGTCGCTGGGCCACAAGAAATGCCGCGTCTATCAGAAGATCGAGACAGGGGCCCCTTCCAGACTGAGTCTTTCAGCCCCTTTTGTACCGGAGCGGGCGCCGGCATTTTCTTCAAGACAGGCTACGGTCGTGGAGAATCAGCAGTCTCTTATCGAGTTTCTTCAGGAGAAGCTGCTTGAAGAATATGCGCCTGCTGCAGTGGCTATCAACCAGAACCTCGAGGTCCTTTACCACAACGGTCCCACGAACAGATACCTTCAGCAGCCCAGGGGGGGGCCGACCGGCAACCTGCTGGAACTCCTTCCCAAAAACCTGAGAAACAGGATAATGGGGGCTGTTTACAGGACCGCTCAGGAGGTCAAGCCGGTTTCTCTACGGGCGATCATCCCGGATAATGAGGGGCGGAAAAGGCAAGTCACACTCCGCATCTCCAGACTGAGAGATAACCTGTTCCTCGTCGTGTTCCGCATGAAGGGGGATAAGGAGGGCGGCTCTTTAGGAGAGGCGGAGACTGTTTCTTCCTCGGCTTGTGTTGAGGACAATGTTCTGCGCCTGCTTGAAAGCGAGCTTTCGGCAACTCGCGCAGATCTCCAAAACAATATAGAACAACTCAAAAGCCTCAACGAGGAGATGCAGTCTTCAAACGAAGAACTCCAGGCGGCAAACGAAGAGCTGGAGACCTCAAGGGAAGAGCTTCAGTCCCTGAACGAAGAGCTGATTACCGTCAATTCTCAGTTGCAGTCCAAGATAGAGGAACAGGAAGAGACGAACAACGACCTTAACAACTTCCTTGTAAGTACAAACATCCCCACGGTCTTTCTGGACCATCAGTTCAGGGTAAGACGCTTTACCCCGGCGATGTCGAAGCTCATCAAGCTGATACCGGGCGACGTGGGCAGGCCTATCGCCGACATGTCTCAGGAACATCTCGGCCCCGACCTTATCGCCGACTCCCAGACGGTCCTGGACCATCTCTCGCCTATAAGGAAAGAGTTAAAAATCGGCGATGCCTGGTATATCAGGGCCACACTCCCTTACAGGACAGCGGATAACCGTATTGAGGGAGTAGTCGTTACTTACACCGACACCTCGGATCTCAAAAGGGCTGAGGAGCGTACGAGGCACCTGGCCTCTTTCCCTCAGCTGAACCCCAACCCCGTTATGGAGCTGGATTCTTCGGGTAAAGTCACTTATTCGAACGTGGCCACACAGGAGATCCTGGAAGGCCTGGGCCTGGACAAAGGAGACTCCTCCTTGTTTCTGCCTGCCGACCTTGACGTCATTCTAAAGGATTTGGCCAGGAAGACCGAATCGATCCTGCGGCGTGAGATAGCCATTAAAGACAGGATCTTCGGAGAATCCGTCCATATCGTCCCGCAGTTCGACGTGGTGCGCATTTACGCTTTCGACATCACGGAGAGCAAGCGGGGCGAAGAGATGAGGGGCAGGCTTTCCGCTATTGTGCAGAGCGCGGAGGACGCGATAATCAGTAAAGACCTCGACGGGGTCGTCACTACCTGGAATGTTGGCGCCGAGGAAATTTTCGGATATAAGGCCGAGGAAGTGATCGGAAAGAACATCTCTTTTCTCATTCCTCCCGGGCATATCAACGAGGTCCCCGGTATCCTTAGGCTGATCGCACGTGGAGAGCATATGGAGCGTTTCGAGACGGAGCGCATGCGCAAGGACGGGACGATCATTCCGGTCTCTCTGACCTTTTCTCCCATCAAGGATGCAAACGGCAGGGTCGTCGGTGTCTCAAAGATAGCCCATGACATTACCGAGCGCAAGCGGGCCGAGCGCGAAAGAGATATTACTGTGGAATTTCTGGGACTTGTGAACAGGAGCGCCGGAACCGCCGAACTGATCAATGGCGCGACCGGCTTTTTTCATGAACATTCCGGGTGCGAGGCTGTGGGCATCCGCTTGAAAGAAGGCAATGATTATCCTTATTATGAGGCCCGCGGCTTCCCGGAGGAATTTGTTAAAATGGAGAGCTCGCTCTGCGCCAGGGACACAGCCGGCAATGTCATCCTGGACAGTGTCGGAGACCCGGTGCTGTCATGCATGTGCGGGAACATCATATGCGGTCGCTTCGATCCGAAAAAACCGTTCTTTACAAAGGGCGGAAGTTTCTGGACCAACAGTACTACGGAACTGCTTGCCACAACGACCGACGCAGACCGCAAGTCCCGCACGCGAAACCGCTGTAACGGCGAGGGCTACGAGTCCGTGGCGCTTGTCCC
>JBJKPE010000078.1:0-4304 GCA_046706685.1 Thermodesulfovibrionales bacterium
AAAGATATGTACGGCAAACTCATGTCCCGAAAACTGCCCTGGTAGGACTGTCTGTATATCACCGCCAAAAAACACGTAATACTTGACAGTTAAGACGGTTACTTGTTAGATTATTAGCACTCTACAAGGGAGAGTGCTAAAATGGATCTGGACGAGAGAAGCAGAGAGGTTTTGTTTGCAGTTATACAGTGTTACATTAATTCCCCGGGGCCTGTCGGGTCCAGGGTTGTAACAAAAAAATATTCTTTCGGACTGTCTCCGGCCACAATACGAAACATAATGTCGGATCTCGAAGAAATGGGGCTTCTGCATCAGCCGCATACATCGGCCGGACGGATACCGACCGATACCGGCTACCGTTATTACGTAGACAGCATGAACGCCGACCAGCAGATGGTGAGCGAGGATTTCGTTCAGGCCCTCAACAGGAAATGGGAGGTATTGAAAAAGGATATCAACTCCTTCCTGGTTGAGGCCTCAAAGATGCTGTCTTCACTTTCCAATTACATAGGGATCACGATCCCGCCGAATACCGGCAGTACGACGCTTAACAGGATAGAGATGATCAAGTTCAGGAGAAACCAGCTGGGGGTTATTCTCTTTACGGACGAAGGTATTATCCAGAACAAGATGATTTCGGTCGAACGGGAACTATCACTTAGCAACCTCAACAGGATTGCCGGATACATAAATTCACGTTTCGCCGGTCGTACCCTGGATGAGATAAAACAGATAATTTTCGGGGAAATGGAAGAGGAAAAGGTGCTCTGCGACAGCCTTATTGCAGAGGCGATGAGGATCTGCAATCAGGCCCTCTCCACCTCTTCTGAAGATGTTTATATATCGGGGATCTCCGGGATGCTTGCCCTTCCGGACTTCTCCGACATCAACAGAATAAAGGAACTATTAAGCGCGATCGAGGACAAGCATATCATGGTCAATCTGTTAAACAAGATATCCGAGTCCGAAGGCACGCAGGTATTCATCGGCTCCGAAAATTCGCTTGCCGAGATGAAGCAGTTCAGTCTTGTGGCCTCACCTTACAAGGAAGGCAACAGACCAATCGGGGTGATCGGAATAATAGGTCCGACGAGAATGAACTATGCCCGCGCCATTTCGATAGTTGATTTGACCGCCACATACATTACCGATATACTTTCTTACAGATAGGAGGTCTTTTTACTCGCAATGAAGGACGCTGAATCCAAAAAAAATAAAGGCTCTGCGGATACCGCAGAAGAAACAACGGCTGCTGAAGAGAACGCGGAAGAAAAGGGTCCGGCTGCTGCGGTAGAAAAAAGCCAGGACTCAAACGACAGATACCTGAGGCTCTATGCCGAATTCGAAAATTACAAGAAGAGGGTATCAAGGGAAAAAGATGAGCTGGTCAATTACGGCAACGAGACTCTTTTATATGAACTCCTTCCTGCAATCGATCACCTGGAACTGGCCCTCAAGCATTCCTCTCCTGATTCCGGCAGCGGTGTCGTACAGGGAGTCGAGATAACACTCAAGGAACTCCAGCGCACACTTGAGAAGTTCGGCCTCAAGCGGATCGAATCCACAGACAAATGCTTCGACCCGGCTGTTCATCACGCCATGACAAGGGTGGAACGGGAAGATATGGACGAGAACATGGTGGCGGAAGAATTCAGGGCGGGATATATGTATCGCGACAAGGTACTCAGACCCTCCCTTGTCGCGGTTTCGGTAAAACCTGTGAAGGCCGGCGGGCAGGAAGCGGAGACAGGCAAACTGCATGAATGCGAAAGCACGGATGAGACAAAAATCGAAAGAAACGAGAAAATAGAGGAGGAAAAATAATGGCTAAAGCGATCGGAATAGACCTTGGAACAACCAACTCCTGCGTTGCGGTTGTGCAGGGCGGAGACCCCGTAGTTATCCCCAACCAGGAAGGCAGCAGGACAACTCCTTCCGTGGTTGCGGTCACCGACAAGGGTGAGAGGCTTGTGGGACAGATAGCCAAGAGGCAGTCTGTCACAAATCCCGAGAACACGATCTTTTCAATAAAGAGGCTGATGGGACGCAAGTTCAATTCCCCGGAAGTGGAGCACGCGCATAAAAGGCTCCCCTATAAGATTGTCGAAGCGCCCAACGGTGACGCCCATGTGGAGATATCGGGAAAGAGATACTCTCCTCCTGAAGTGTCGGCCATGGTGCTACAGAAATTGAAACAGGCGGCGGAAGACTATCTTGGAGAGAAGGTCACGGATGCGGTGATAACCGTGCCCGCCTATTTCAACGACAGCCAGAGACAGGCGACAAAAGACGCGGGAAGAATCGCAGGGTTGAACGTCCTCCGGATAATAAACGAGCCCACGGCCGCTGCACTGGCCTATGGCATGGACAAGAAGAAGGAGGAAAAGGTCGCCGTATATGACCTCGGAGGAGGCACCTTCGACATTTCCATCCTGGAGATCGGCGAGGGCGTTATAGAGGTGAAATCCACAAACGGCGATACCTACCTCGGCGGCGACGATTTCGATCTCAGGATACTTGACTGGATGGTGGAGGAGTTCAAGAAAGACCAGGGAATAGACCTCAAAAAGGACAAGATGGCACTGCAGCGCCTGAAAGAGGCTGCTGAAAGAGCGAAAATAGAGCTCTCAACGGCGACTGAAACGGAGATCAACCTGCCCTTTGTGACGGCTGACGCCAGCGGCCCCAAACATCTGCTCATGAAGCTGTCAAGGGCGAAATTCGAGCAGTTGGTCGGCGACCTCGTCGACAATACGATAGGTCCCTGCAAGAACGCCCTCTCCGACGCCAACCTTTCGTCGTCGAACATCGACGAAGTCATTCTTGTCGGCGGACAGACCAGAACACCCAAAGTTCAGCAGAAAGTCCAGAGCTACTTCGGCAAGGAACCTAACCGCACCGTCAATCCCGACGAGGTTGTGGCCGTCGGCGCAGCCATTCAGGCGGCGGTGCTTAAGGGTGACGTTAAAGAGGTCCTGCTCCTTGATGTTACGCCGCTCTCGCTGGGCATCGAGACCCTGGGAGGGATCTTCACGAAGATCATAGAGAGAAACACCACCATCCCTACAAAAAAGAGCCAGGTATTCTCGACAGCCGCCGATAACCAGCCGGCGGTCACAATAAAGATACTGCAGGGCGAGCGAGAGATGGCCTCCGATAACAAATTGCTCGGCAATTTTGAGCTCGTCGGAATACCACCGGCTCCCCGCGGCATACCTCAGATAGAGGTTACCTTCGACATTGATGCCAACGGCATTCTGCATGTGTCGGCCAAAGACCTTGGCACCAACAAGGAGCAGTCTATAAGGATTACCGCCTCAAGCGGCCTCAGCGAAGAAGAGATCAAGAAAATGGTGCGGGACGCCGAGTCGCATTCGGACGAAGACACCAGGAAGAAGAAGCTCGCGGAGGCCAAGAATAACGCCGACACACTCGTCTATACGGTTGAGAAGTCCCTCAAGGACTACGGCGACAAGATTTCGGCCGATGAGAAGAGAGAGATCGAGGAAGCCCTCGAAAGGTGCAGGAACGCCAAGGACACGAGTTCCGACCCGGACGAGATAACCTCTGCAACCGAAAAGCTGACTAATGTCTCTCACAAGCTGGCGGAGCACCTCTATAAAGGCGCCGGGGCCCAGCCTGCCGGCGACGGAACCGAGCCTCCCAAGGGCACAAAGGAAGGCGAAGAGGAAGTAGTGGAAGCCGAATTTGAAGACGTAGACAAGGACAAGAAATAAATAATTGAGGACTTTTGCAGGGCGCGGCATGCCGCGCCCTGCAAAAGACACGGGATTTACTGGGTCGTTGCTGCAGAAGACCATCTTGAGACCGTATTGGAGATAATTGAATAAAGTGAAGGACTACTACGAGATACTGGGCGTTTCCAGAGAGTCGACTGAAGTAGAGATCAAAAAGGCATTCAGACAGCTCGCCATGAAACATCATCCGGACAGAAACCCGGATGATAAGGCGTCCGAAGACAAATTCAAAGAGATCAACGAGGCCTATTCGTGCCTCATCGATCCCCAGAAGCGGGCCAATTACGACAGGTTCGGCTCGGCCGAGGGCCCGGGAGGCGCCGGCTACGGTCCCTTTTCGGCCGGGGCCGGCTTCGGCGATATTTTCGAGGATATTTTCGGAGATTTCTTCGGCGCATTCGGCGGTCAGAGAAGGGCCAGACCTGCGAGGGGCAACGACCTGCGATATGATCTCACCATAACCCTGGAAGAAGCCGTATTCGGAACGGAAAAGACGATCGAATTCCCGAGCTTCGAGGATTGTCATGAGTGCAAGGGCTCGGGCTC
>JBJKPE010000079.1:0-15519 GCA_046706685.1 Thermodesulfovibrionales bacterium
CTAAGAGCCTGTCGGACTTAGGCCGTGTATGCAACTGTCTTTGCATCGGAACAGTCGTAACCGGGTGAATCTGCCGTATATTATTTCAAACATAGTTGGCAAGCAGCTTTCCAGCCCTCTATAAATCAGATTACACCGCCGTGCAAAGCTGTTTTCACCCCTTTGCCGCCTCCATCTTCAAATTTGCCAGCCTTTTAAAGTTATATGCAAGCGTCACCAGTTGCCATTCCCCTCGTATCTTGTTTATTCCACGCAATAAGAACTGCCGAAACCCCATTGCTGCCTTTATCACTCCAAAAACCGGCTCCACTGTTTGTTTCCGCTTGCTATATAGGGCACGCCCTGATTCGCTTTCAATCTTTTCCTTCATTTGAAGCATCCATGGCGCACATATGTTCCTGGGAGGCTTGCCCCCTTTGCTGTCTGGCCTGTAGTCGTACTTCCTCCTGCCATTGGCACCTACCGCAACATATACTTCTATTCTCTCATTAGGACCTTTCCCCTCAAGCTTCTCTACCTCCGTCCCATTTGCATAGCCGCTATCGGCAAGCACCACAGCTACCTTACCAATACTTTCGGAAACCATTTCTACATCTGCCACTAACTCGTTGCTGTCGCTCGCGCACTGCGTCACCCTTGCCGCAAGCACTAACTGTGATCCCTCTGCGTCTACCACTGCCTGACCGTTATACGCCTGCTCGTATCCCTCCCTTTTACTCCGGCGCATTAATCGACTGTCCGCGTCCACAAGATTTACCTGTTCCTCCTGCCGAGGCTCCTCCTGGGGAGGCTTTATCCTCTTGCCTTTGCTTCTGCCCTCCCGGTCCTCACGCTTCGCGCACTTGCGCTCGTACTCTTCACTCTCAGCTTTGGCCCGCGCCTTGGCTCGCTCTTCCAGTTTTGTACGAGCCTCCTGCAGCTTGCTCTTTAGCTTTTCTCTGCGAGCAAGCTCCTCAGGTAGCCCCTGCTCTATACCTTCTTCCCGGCCATCAGCTTCTTCGGCTTTCTTCAAAAGATCCCGCACCTCGGAATCAAGCTGCTCAACCAGTTGCCAGGCTCGCTCGTACCCAACGTTCTTGTGCTTGCTTGCGTTTGCCTTTATCTTCGTCCCATCTACGCTCACAGTCCCTACACGAAGAATCTTCATCTCCCGTGCAAGCTCAAGTACTTTAATGAAGCACTCCGCCACAGCTTCGAAATTCTCACGCCTGAACTTGGCTATCGTGTCGTGGTCAGGATGTGTATTGCCCGCCAGATATCTCACCGCTATGTCCCTATAGGTCGCCCGTTCTATCCTACGACTTCCGAATATCCCGTTTGCGTAACAGTAAATCAGCAATGCCAGCATCATCCGTGGCGGATACTGCGCATTGCCGGTCCCCCTATGATTCACCTTGAATCCATTAATCTTCATGCCTTCGATTGCATCAATTACAAAATGAACCATGTCATTTTCAGCTATCCATTCCCGAAGGTCCGCAGGTAACAACATTGGTGTGTCTCTGTCTACGTTTATATATTTTTCCATGGCCCCTATTATGCCATGAATGAATTTAAGTCCGACAGGCTCTTAGCCCGGATTATTCATGAAATGTGGTGGACACGAAAGGACATAGTGTTTCCCCTCATTCCTGCCTGCCGGCAGGCAGGCTCGCTTCGCTCCGAGGAACTTGCCCTCTTTATTATCGGAGACACACTGTATGAGCATCGGGCAAGTAAAACCGCTCAAACACTATGCCCTTTCGGCATTCAGGAAAATTTGTGAATAAAGTGGGTTAGACCGCCGGTCTCACGGAGGGGAAAATGCAGAAAAAGTCTTCAACAGCTTATAATGTCAGTATCCGGGACCGGCAGGAGGACAGGAAGAGACAATGACCAATAATGACATATTGAAAAAACTCAGGATCGCGCTGGAACTTAAAGATACCGATATTATTGAGATCATGAAGCTTGCAGGTTTTGAAATTACCAAACCTGAACTCTCAGCTCTTTTCAGGAGCCCGGACCACAGAAATTACAAGGAATGCGGCGACCAGATACTGAGAAACTTTCTGAACGGCCTTATTATCCGTAACAGGGGTAAACGGCCATAAAGCCCGGGACTTATTCAGACGCGGTCTTGAAGATGCAGATTCCTTCCTATCTCCTGAACGAACATTATGACGATCGGTATTTCGATGTGGTCAATGCCCTTGAAGAAGCGAAACAGATCTATTTCCGGGGGACCGGCATAACAGACTTATTTTCCGGCGAGGGGCCCCGGAGGAAGGAATTCAGGATCGGTGAGACGGGCTTCGGGGCAGGCCGCCTGCTGCTTGCCCTTCTTGATTTCCTGGACAGCTGCTGCGTCACGGATGTGGAGATCGCCTACAATTCAGTCGAGCTGCATCCGGTCACTGCCGGGCGAATGAGGTCCATTCTCGGGGGGTTCAGAACGGAGGCCGGGCCGCTCATTGATCTGCTTACCGGAGCCTACGGCCGGATCGATATTTCGAGGCCCGGGTGGCACAGGATCGAGTTCGCGAGGCCATTCGGCACCCTGACCCTGAATCTCTGGATAGGAGAGGCGCTAGAAATGGTCCGGGCACTCACGACTCCGTGTGACGCATGGTTCCTGGACGGTCACGGCCCGAAGAAAAACCCATCCATATGGCGGCATGAACTTCTTCTGGCCATTGGAGAAAAAACAGTGGCCGGCGGAGCCTGCGCCACCTTTACCGTCGCCGGAGATGTGAGACGCGGACTTGCGGCCGCCGGGTTTTCAGTCGGTCAGCGCCCCGGGTTCGGGGGGAAAAAAGCGGTTCTCAAGGGGATAAAGCTGTGAGGCGGATGAAATTTGACACCATCCGTCCCTGCATATCGATGAGGAGCTCCCCCCTTCTATACCACGTGCCTTACGTGCTCTTCAGGCCACTTCTATATCCATAGCGCCTTCCCAGTAGCCGTGGATATTGCAGCGCTGATGGGCCACGAGAGTGACCTTGCCTCCGGGCGCAGAGTCCTTTGTCAGCACAACGGTAAAGGTCGCCCTGGGTTTCAGATATCCCTTCGACTGGAAGTCGACCCTTCCTGCAGGCTCATTGCCGATGTTCAGCGCTATGAACTCGATCCAGTGGGTCGGACCCATGGGATGGAGGTTCTCTCCGACGCTCACTTCGACGGTAAACATCTCGCCCGCTGCCACCTTCGCAGGTGCCTTTATCACCGGGACATGACTCTTCTCAAGCGGCGTCTTGTTTGCCGGGTCTTTAGCCCTGTTTATTGTCTGGAACAGGCCGCGGTCCACCTTAACCGGATAAAACTGTTCTGCTCCGAATGCCTTTCCCGCCATGCCGATCGCCGCAGTTCCGATGGCAGCGCTTTTCAGAAAATGTCTTCTGTCCATATCTGTCTGCCTCCTTTCTTCACTTCCGGTTTATCCAGGCAGCGCCCGTCAATAATAATCCTGTTTCGATCCCTTTATCCCTGAGGCTCGACGGCCCAGAAAGGACGCTTCTTTGCAACTTCCGACACAGCGGCAAGAAAACCGTTTACGTACGCCCCCGCGTGTGAAACATAGTCAGCGTCCAATCTCCGCCGACAGAAATCCCCTGAGAACAGGTTGACCAGATCCTGGAGGGCGACGATGCCTTCTTCAGTGCCGGGCCTGTATCCGTTCCAGTTCCTGATATGCTCTTCCGACCGGAAGAGGTTCATGGTGCTTCAGGCATGAGGGAGGCGCTCCATCCACTTTGAGAACGGGACGGACACATATCCCCTGATCTCCTCCGGTTTGGCCTTCAGGACAACTCCGTCCTTCATCTCCAGATGGACGGGCGCTCCGCAGTCAAGACACGGGGCCTCTATCGTTACCACCTTTCCTGGAAAGAGCCAGCAGACCGCCAGCGATTCGAAGCCTCACTGGCCGAACCATTTCTGCTCGCCCTCGATGGTGATCCTGTACTGCGTCGGAAGGTTGCTGAACGGAGCGAAGCTGCCTATATAGTCGGTCTCCGGGAATAACCAGATGCCCGGAATTCCCGTTGCCATGAGGTCGTGAAGGGCCTTCCGGGCCTCTTCGACCGGGATCTTAATCGCCGCCGCAATCTCGGTGTAGTGCGGCGCCTGGCCGGTTGCCGCCATCCTGCTGATTATTGTGTTATATGTTTTATCCAGTACGCCTGCCTTATCCATGCTTCTTTCCTCCTCTCTGGTTGCAGTTCCTGAACGCAGATCAGATCAAAGACCTCCTGATCTCTTTATAGCAGAATTTAAAGCGAACGTCCAGTCGAATAAGAAATTGGGCAGGCATACATCGCCGAACCCCGCCCTCCTTCCGTGTCCGGCACCCGGAAGTTGACCGGGGTAAGATCGTCCCGTTGGCCTGTTATCCCTTCACCGTGGGGAGTTTCGGAAGTTTGAGGTCAGAATGTATGGCGATGGAATGGAAATCCCCGACGCTTCGCAACAGCGCGCTTGTGGAGCACTTTACCTGCAAACTTATTCACCGCGTTAGACCTCTTCAAGAAAGGAATCATCGGCTTTCTCCTTTTTCCGATCCCACTTATCTCTGCAAGCAGGTCTGAGTTGTTCGGATCGGCATCCAGGCCCTTCATCCAGGCCTGAACTGCGTTCCGCTTGTCACCCGCGGCCGAATAAGCCCTGCCCAGATTGAGATGGAAAAAAGGAGAGAAAGACTCGAATCCAGCAGGCTCATCGGCTTTCAAGAGGTCAAGGGCATCTTTACAGATATCCGTTCCACGGTCGTAATCACGGCAGACGGCTGCAATCATCCACCCATGATAGGAAAGCAGGAAGGGATTAAAAGGGTGCCCTATCAAGGCTTCATCGAGTATTTTCAACGCCTCTTTGTAGTTTCTCGATTTAACCAGGCATCTCACTTCTTCAAGGTAGACTGTGGCATCCTTGACTTTCCCCGGAGGCGTCTTCCTTGTGAGTTCCTGCAGAGCGAGCCTGTGCTCCTCTTGCATAAGCTCCTGAAGCCTGCCGTCTCTGCCGGGAAGGCCCGGGAGGGAGCGGTAGTCGGTCTTCCTGGTGAATACGACCTCGCCCGCCCTCCAGGCATTCGTAACGATCACCGGATTTTTAGGACCAAGTCTTGCTGTCTGCACATGATACTTGATGCCGTCAAGAACAATATCCGCAGACAGCTCCGATGAACGCGAAGACCTTATTTTAAGGGCGCTTTTTCTTGGATTTTCCGGGCAGATGTCACAAACCCTGGTTCCGGCGAGTGAACACGAACATTTGCCGTTGCCCGCAAATCCCTCTACCGGTTTGATTCTCACCAGCTCTTCCATGATAGTAGTATATGGCCTATTCGAAAATTACTCTGTGACCAGCATCACACCCATACAGGAAAAACTTGGAAGCTGGAGTCCGCGGGCCGTCTTGACACGAACAGGACCTCACCTCATTAATTTGACCCACGTCCTTTCTGAAATGTTCAGACCTGGCCCTCAGAGGTGCCGTTATTTCATTTCTTCTATCATCCCCTGCCCGCCTGACTCCGTTATCATGCTACATGGATTATTTCTACCGGACAGGAATCAGCGGCCTCCTGAACCTTGTCTCTCATGTCCTCAGGCGCCTCTCCCTGGGCCGGATCTGAGCCTACCTGGTATTTTTCCACGATCTGGCTGAAGCTATCCAAAGAATTCTGTTCAAAGACCTCCGGGCACATGGTCCAGCATGATTCACAGCTGACGCACTCATCCCTGTCGATAGTTATCTTTACATTTGCCATAGCACACCTCTCATCATGAGATTTTTTTGTTTCTCTTTTCCTGTCATGGTGTTTAGGATGTCGTCCCGACCTAGAAGTCCGGGATCTGACGACCGCAGCGGATTCTTTCATTTTGAACCGCCCGGTAGAAACACAGCTGCTTAATTAAGCGTATCAGATATTATCGCGCTGTCAACCCGGCGGTCGCCTGAGAAATCATGATCTTCTTTGATGCGGCAGGCAAAGCCACGCTAATCACCCTGTGTAAAGAAATGATCGGCAAATTCCGGCCTGTCTGACAAGAACGCAAGGTTCGAAGGTCTGAAGAGTATGAGGCAGTCATCGCGGCCGACCAATGCGGCGCCGCAGGTTGCCTTCTTCTTCTCTCTCAAATTTTCCGGAAGCGGAAACTAACCAAGAAGATATCTCTTCCCCGTTGTTCCATAAAATGACAGCGATGGTGTATAATCTGGCAAATTCTTCAATCTAATGCCAAGGAGGAAAAAATGTTCAAACGGGGAAGACTCGGCATTATTATACTCTTATCGTTATTCGTAATCTCTTCGGCGGCATATGCTTCCGTACCCCAGACCATCAATTATCAGGGAAAGCTCACGGATTCAGGCGGTGCGGCAGTCAATGCAACGGTCACGATGGTTTTTTCCATATATAATGGCTCCACCGGAGGGACTGCTCTCTGGACCGAAACTCATTCGGTCGACGTAGTCAACGGAATTTACAGCGTGACACTGGGCGACTCGACGCCGATAACACTTCCGTTCGATGAGCAGTACTATCTTGGGGTAAAGGTTGGAAGCGATGCGGAGATGACGCCCAGGCAGGCTTTGACGTCTGTGGGCTATTCGTTCGCCGCCGATACAGCCGGCACGGCAGCTGATTTTTCCGGGTCGCTTTCGGGAGACGTCACCGGCACTCAGTCCTCAACTGCGGTTTCCCAGGTCGGAGGTCTGTCTGCCGCCAATGTCGCGGCCGGTGCCGGACTGGCAAACAATGCAACAAGCGCAAATACTGCAAGCACGATCGTGAAGCGCGACTCTTCCGGCGACTTCTACGCCCATAACATTCATGCCAGCGCATTTTACGGAGACGGGTCGAACCTCACAGGTATCTCTTCGGGGGGAGGGGGAGGTATCGTAGTGAAGGACAGCAGCTCAACCCCTCAGACCATAGGAACGCTAGTAAACGCGGATATGTACGGGTTCACCGTATTGACCAGCACCGGATACATGGTGGGCTTCAACTGGGACAACTCGAAATATCCGGGCCAGATCTATTGGACAACCAGCGGCTGCGGAGGGATAGCGTATCTAAACGACGGATGGGGTGGAAGCGGCAGCCCTCAGATCATGTTTGGCAAGTCTGCCGTCTGGAGCACAGCCGCCAATTCTTATATGGTGCCTTATACCGTAACGAACGGCTACAGCACCTCGGTTACCTTTACTGCCGCCTCGATAGAAAACCCTACCTGTTACTCATCTTCAGGTACGGATTCAGGATGGCGGTTAAAGACCATAACAAACAGCGCTCTGGGCATACCCGGCAGCATCACGCTGCCCTTCACCCTGAACTGAGAGAGCGACATGGATCGCCTCATTCCCGGAAAAGCGAGGGTATACAGAAAGAACGGTCATTACCTGCTGCTGGTCTGCCTGGTAATTATTTCGCTGTTACCAGCTGCACGTAAAGCTGCCGCTGCGGTTCAGGCAAGTGCCAACTATGCGCAAACATCCGACATCGTGTCGGGCGGAGGCGGAGCAATGGCTTCCGCAAATTACAGCCTCGGCTCGGCAGCCGGACAATCAACGGCCATCGGGATATCCGCAAGCTCTTCGTATAACAACAGTCCCGGATTCTTTCATGAGGTGACTCCTCTCGACGCGCCGGTTGCCACTGCTGCTACCAACGCAGGCAGCGAAGGTTTTTCCGCAAACTGGACCGCCGTGCCGGACGCCAATGGTTACCGTCTTGATGTGGCTACAGACCCGTCTTTCAGCAACATGGTTTCGGGATATGCGGACCTCGATGCCGGCACCGCGACAACCTGGCCCGTGAGTTTGACTGTGGCTGAAGGTACTGCCTATTACTATCGCGTCAGGGCGTACGAGGGGACTCTCACAAGCGGAGACTCCAATACCATCGACGTTACACCTCTGCCCGTGGTGACCGGGGTCGCCTCCCCGCCGACAGAGGGGACCGTGAGTTGCACAAGCCCCGTGGTTTCCGGATCTTCGACGGCCTGTGACATAACCCCGGATACCGGCTATCATGTCGTCTCGGTAACCGGATGCGGCGGCACATGGTCCGGGACATCCCCCTACACGACAGGAGCCGTCACCGGAAACTGCACTGTCACAGCGACCTTCGCGATCAACCAGTATTCGGTCTCGGCTTCGGCGGGCTCAAATGGATCACTCAGCAGTTCCACCCCGTCACCGGCGGCCGTTGATTACGGATTTACAGCGTCATTCACCTTTGATGCCAACACCGGCTATCACATCACCGGCATATCTGATACATGCGGCTCTGCGACTTACAGCAACTCCTCCAATTCCGTGACTTCATACACATTCACGACTGCCAATATCTCCGGAAACTGCGCCGTCACAGCGACCTTCGCGATCAACCAGTATTCGGTCTCGGCTTCGACAGGCTCAGGTGGATCTCTCAACTCTTCCACCCCGTCACCGGCGGCCGTCGATTACGGATCTACAGCGTCATTCACCTTTGATGCCGACACCGGCTATCATATCGGCAGCATATCCGGCTGCGGGGTCAACTACAGCAACCCCTCACAGTCCGTTACAACTTATTCCGTCACCACTTCAGCCGTCACAGCCGGCTGCACGGTCTCGGCAACCTTTATAATCAACCGGTACTCGGTCTCGGCCTCGGCAGGCTCTAACGGATCTCTCAGCAGCTCCACACCGGTGACCGTCGATTACGGCTCAACCGCATCGTTTACCTTTAATGCCGACGCACACTATCACATCACCGGCATATCTGATACCTGCGGCTCTGCGACTTACAGCAACTCCTCCAATTCCGTGACTTCATACACATTCACGACTGCCAATATCTCCGGCGACTGCGCTGTCACAGCGACCTTCGGTTTGAACCAGTACACCCTGACTTTTAATACGGACGGGCAGGGGATTTTGATAGGTGCCACGACGCAGGCAATACCTTACGGCGGTAATGCTACTGTCGTGACCGCTCTGGCCGGAAGCGGATACGTGTTTATAAACTGGACCGGCACGGGCAGTTTTGTGACAACCACTGACGACCCTCTGAGCAATATCATCAATGTCACCTCGGACATGACGATCACCGCCCATTTCGGGGCTCTTTATACCGTAACGATGAACGTCTTCAACGGAGTGATATCCTGTTCACCGACGACTGTGGCAGCCGGCGGCAGTTCCTCGTGTACATTCACGGCAAACGCCGGATTCTACCCGGCCGACATAACGGACAACCTTACAGATGTTTCCGGCCCGGTATCCCCGTACGATATACTCAGTATCAACGAAAACCACGACATTACGCTGCAATGCAACGAATACTTTGTCCAGAGGCAAGTCGGTACGACCGTCTATGCCCCCTATTTGACAATCCAAAGCGCCGTGAACGACATCTCTGCCGGGTCCGAAGCTCTCGCTGTCAAGGCCACGCAACTAAGTGAAAATGTTCTTATGGACAAACCTGCGTTTATTGTCCTTGACGGCGGCTATAACACCGATTTCACTGACAACACCGGCGGGTTTACCACAGTCAGCGGCAGCCTGACGATCAGCGACGGAACGGTCGACATAAGCAATATAATCATTCGGTAGGCGAGGGAAGCAGTGCATGGCTTTAGTCGGCCCGCTTCCAGAATCAGACTTCGGGAGGAGGATTTGGGTGAAAAGGCATATCTTTGTCATAGTCCTTATGATGCTGGGCTTGCTCTGCATTGGCGTCTCCGCGGGTAGTGCCGCGGTGCAGTATCAGGTTTCCGCGCAGGTCTCCGGTGGCAACGGATATCTCAATGCCGCAACACCTTCCCCGGCAACTGTTGACAGCGGCTCGACCGCCATGTTCATTTTCGATGCCGACACCGGATACCATGTTTCCTCTATCACCGACACGTGCGGAAGCATTCCATATAACAACACCCTGAACGACGTCTATCTGTTCCCATTTATAACCGCTCCCGTAACCGCAGACTGTACAGTCACGGCCACCTTCGCTATCAACAAGTATTCCGTATCGGCCTCCGTTGGTTCCGGCGGGTCTCTCAGTGCTTCAACCCCTTCCCCGGCAACTGTCGATTACAATGCTACAACCTCGTTCACCTTCAATGCCGGCACCGGCTATCATATCGCAGGCATATCCGGCTGCGGGGCCGCGTACAGCAATTCCTCACAGTCTGTGACGACATATTCTTTTACGACCGGCCCTGTTACGGCCGACTGCACCGTAAATGCTGCCTTCGCTGTCAACAAGTATTCAGTGTCGGCCTCGGCCGCTTCCGGAGGGTCTCTCAGCGCTTCAACCCCTTCCCCGGCAACTGTCGATTACAATACTACAGCGTCATTCACCTTTGATGCCAACACCGGCTATCACGTCGCAGTCGTCTCCGATACCTGCGGCTCTGGGACTTACAGCAACTCCTCCAATTCCGTGACTTCCTTCACTTTCACCACTACCGGCATCACCGGAAATTGTTCTGTTACGGCTGCCTTCGCTGTCAACAAGTATTCAGTGTCGGCCTCGGCCGCTTCCGGAGGGTCTCTAAGTGCTTCAACCCCTTCCCCGGCAACTGTCGATTACAATACTACAGCCTCCTTCACCTTCAATGCCGGCACCGGCTATCATATCGGCAGCATATCCGGCTGCGGGATCAACTACAACAACTCCTCACAGTCCGTTACAACGCACTCCGTCACCACTTCAGCCGTCACCGCCGACTGCATGGTCACGGCGATCTTTACAACCAACCATTACTCGGTCTCGGCCTCGGCTGGTTCCGGAGGGTCTCTAAGTGCTTCAACCCCTTCCCCGGCAACCGTCGATTACGGCTCCACCACTTCTTTTACCTTTGATGCCGACGCGGGCCATCACGTCACGGGGGTCTCCGATACATGCGGCTCTGCGCCTTACAGCAACTCCTCCAATTCCGTGACTTCATACACATTCACGACCACTGACATTAGGGGAAACTGCTCGGTCACGGCAGAGTTTTCAGAAAATGTCTACACGATTTCGGGCAATGCAGGCAGGCCGGGCGTAAAAATAACCTATGAGGACGGAGGGCCGCAGAGCGTCACGTCTGACAGCAACGGCAACTACAGTCTCACAGTGCCGCGCAACTGGACGGGCACAATAACGCCGTCAAAATCAGGCTATACCTTTGTGCCGGCCAGCCGGAGCTATGCCGCACTTCAGTCCGACGAAACCGGCCAGAACTTTTCGACAACAACAGATCTCCCGGTTCCCGTCCCGGCGATGTCGGTGTGGGCTATGCTTCTCTTTGCGGCCATGGCCGGATTCGCAGCACTTTACAGCATAATAAGACGGCAGGAGGGGAAATCTTCCCGGCCATAAATGGCGGCATGGAGTTAGATGGTTTAAAAAAAACGCATGGGCGTGCTCGTTCTGCAGAAACGACTGGCCGACGTGATCCGAAAAGAGCGCCGAAAAAATTCCGGGCCTGATAGCGGGGGTCAGGACAATATGGGATGCGTCCCCGGGTTTTCGATCTTATATAGTTGACAAACAGACCAGGTCTGATAAGGTTCTAATTACAGGACCGCAGTTTCTGCCGGAGTTCGCCCTGGACGGGAAACCGGCAGAAATTGTTATAAGATTGCAAGGGGCTTCCCGGTTTTATCAGCATCGGCGTTGGTTTTACTTTGCCGGGCAAAAAGGATGGCGAATAGATGAAGTCGACCAAACACCTGGAGAACACCGGTTTTCTGCAAAAGCACAGGGATGGGGGAGTAACAGGGGGAGGCAATCTGGAAGCTGTTACACAGGAAATCCTTTCTCCGGCAGACATAAGGCTTAACGGAGATCGTCCCTGGGACCTGCAGGTGAGAGACAGGCGGTTCTATCATCGGGTCCTTAAAGAAGGCAGCCTGGGGTTGGGAGAGTCCTATATGGACGGGTGGTGGGATTGCGAAGAGCTCGATGCCTTCTTCGTAAGGCTCGTACCGACGGACCCGGAGGCTGAACTCAAAAAAAACCTGCGCCTTCTTTTATATACCCTTGAGGCGGTAGTTCTGAATCCCGCCCGGAAATCTCATGCATTTCAGATAGGGGAAAGACACTATGACATAGGGAATGACCTCTTTGAACTTATGCTCGACAGGAGAATGGTCTATAGCTGCGGATACTGGAAAGATGCACATAATCTTGCTGAGGCGCAGGAGGCCAAACTGGAACTGATCTGCAGAAAGCTGGGACTTAAAGCGGGCGACAAGGTCCTCGATATAGGCTGCGGGTGGGGGAGCTTTGCAAGGTATGCGGCCGAAAAATATGGCGTTGAGGTCGTTGGCATAACCGTCTCGAAGGAGCAGCTTTCCCTTGGGCGGGAATTATGCCGCGGACTGCCGGTTGAACTGAGATTACAGGATTACCGTGATGTCAGTGAAAGCTTCGATTACATCGTTTCTGTCGGGATGTTTGAACATGTGGGATTAAGGAATTACCGGACATACATGGAAAAGGCGGAGGAATGCCTGAAGGATGATGGGCTCTTTTTGTTGCATAGCATCGGGAGCAATATCTCCGAGGTTGCCTGCGACCCGTGGCTGGATAAATATATCTTTCCCAACTCGCTTATTCCTTCGCTCAAGCAGATTACAACTGCATCCGAAGGTTTGTTCATCGTGGAAGATCTGCAGAATTTCGGCTTTTATTACGACGCAACACTCATGGCCTGGTTTAAGAACTTCAATGATAACTGGCATCTGTTGAAGGACCGTTATGGAGAGAGGTTCTACCGGATGTGGAAGTACTATCTGCTGAGCAGTGCAGGTGCCTTCCGCTGCAGGGGGAAGCAAGTCTGGCAGTTGGTTCTGTCGAAAGATGGCGTTCCGGGCGGATACGACGCGATCTGTTAGCTTTTTTTCTGCTGGATGATATCTGAAAAGAACCGGCAATCATAAGCGATTGGTGCGGATGAATGATCTCATGTCTTCCGGCAGGGGCGCATCGAACGCAAGCAGCTCGCCGGATATTGGATGATTGATGACAAGCCGCGAGGCATGAAGAAGGTGCCTCGGAGTTTCCAGCCAGGGGAGAGGGTCGTAATCTCCGGCCCTGACATTTCTTGCAAACGCAAGAAATTCATCGTCGGTTCTTCCATATAACTTATCACCCGCCAACGGATGACCGGCATGTTCCAGATGAACCCTGATCTGGTTTGTCCTTCCGGTGATGGGCCTGGCCCTGACCACCGTGGATGATGCGAGGCGCTCCATGACGTCAAAAGCGGTGCCGGAGTATTTGGCGCCCGCGCCGTCGTCGAAAACGACCTTCTTTCTTATCGAGATGCAGCTGTCCCGGTCGGGCACCAGGAAACCCCTGACCTCAAACGAATCGTGATTGATTATTCCGCGGGCTACCGCAATATACTCTTTCTTTACCGTCCCCGCTTCAAACTGCCGCAGGAGCGCCCGGTGTGCGATTGCCGTCTTGGCGGTAACAATGATGCCGCTTGTTTCCCGGTCCAGGCGATGAGCCAGATGGACGGTGCCCTGAAATCCCCTGTCGGCCATTCGTTGGCGCAAAAGATAAATAAAAGTGCTCCTGATATATCTTCCCCCGGAATGAGATGGCAGGTTGCCGGGCTTGTTTGCAACAAGAAAGGTTTCTTCTTCATGAAGAACTTGTATGTTTGCGTCAACAGGAGGTTCGCGAAGGACATCGGAATAGGCGACAGTATCATCCTTTTCCAGGAGATGATCGGACTTTACCGTCTCTCCGTTGACCGTCACCTTCCCGAGTCCGATCATCCGCACCCATTCTGCCGGGGGCCGGTATTTGAACCGTCCGGCAAGGAAATCAATGAGACTCCTGTCTGCAAACCGGGCTGAGATCCTGTATGAAAACGTGGTTTCTTCTGTCATGCAGTCCGCGCCTCATGCATATGCGACCCTGTCACAAGCTCCTGACTCCTATGCCGTTCACAATGCATACCTTTTGAACCAGGTAACGGCATGATCCGATGCAGTCTTGCCGTCGCAACGGAAAGGGTGAACCGTTCAAGTTCCTTTTGACCGGCTGTCAGGTTCTTGCCGTTCAGCCCGAGGAAAACGCCGGCCGATGCGATAGCAGTTCTCTTGTTGCCATCGACAAAGGGACGGTTGCGTGCCAGGGATTCCATCAGGGCAGCCGTCTTATGAAAGATGTCCGGATAGAGATCCCTGCCTTCGAATGTAGCCCTGGCCCGTGAGACTGCAGAGAGGAGGAGGCCGACGTCGAGGACCCGTGAGCGCCTCCCGTCATTTCGATAATCCTGCTGTGAATGAAAAGGACCTGCTCCGGCGAAAGGTATTTCACTTCTTTGCGAGTTCTTTCAGGGCCGGTCTGTACTTTTCTATAAACTCGTTTACCTGCGACACAAATTCGGTGTCGAGGCCCTTCGGATATTTCTTTTTCCTGACCGGCTCAATGATAATCCTTGACTCCGTTTCATCAAGTCTGACATCGACCTCCGAACCGGCCGTCAGGCCAAGCCTCCCGAGAAACTCGGCGGGGACCGAGACCCCTTTGCTGTTGCCTATGGTGCAAACCTTCCTGTGCATGTCTCCTCCTCTGTTATAACGATACTATAACATGGTGGAGAGGGTCCTCCCCTTCACAAGGCTCCGGGCATTAACAGAGGGGCCGACCGATGCCCGCATAAAGTGGAAGTTCACCGCCTTCGCGGATAAGTCGACTGAGTCATCGCAGGCCCTTGGCTTTGCCTTTGCCTCACTCTTTTCCTTCTTGCTTCCTCCTGAACGCCGGTCCGATAGGAAGACGCCTGATCCGCATCCCCGTTGCGTTGAAAATCGCGTTTGCTACAGCAGGGGCTACGGGCGGCACGCCCACCTCGCCGATCCCTCCGATCCCGGCATCACTTTGAACGACATGGACCTCTATTTCGGGTGCATCTTTCATCCTGAGCATCCGGTAGTCATTGAAATTCGCAGATTCTACTCCCCCGGAATCGAACCTTACGGCCTCCTTCATGGCGGCGCTCAGACCGAAGATAATCCCGCCCTTTACCTGAGCGGTGAGAATGGCTGGATTTATGACAGGGCCGCAGTCTACCGCACAGACAACCCTGCCGACCCTTATATTTCCCGTCTTTTCGTCAACCGAAACCTCCGCCGCCTGGGCGACATAGCTTCCATAGGAAAAGTGCTGTGCGATGCCCAGACCCGTACCGGCGGCCCTCTTCTTTCCCCACCCGGCCTTTTCCGCGGCGACGCGGAGGACGCCTGATGCGCGCGGATGATCACGCAGAAGATCCAGGCGAAACTGAAGAGGGTCCTTTCCGGCTGCATCGGCCATTTCGTCGACGAAACTTTCGACGATAAAGGCGTTGCACGAATGGCCTACGGATCGCCAGAACCCGACAGGGACCGGCAGGTCTATTCTCACATATTCGGTTCTGATGCGCGGGACCTCGTATTCAGTATCTTCAAGACCCTCAACCGCTGCAGGGTCGATGCCGTCGTCGACCTCCCCGGGTGAAACGCGGGAGAAGATTGAGGGGGCGACCACTTTTTGCGACCACA
>JBJKPE010000080.1:0-2990 GCA_046706685.1 Thermodesulfovibrionales bacterium
AAATCCTGGCGGCGTCTACAATATCCTGATACAGCTCCTCACGGCTGATCCTTTCGACCTTCTGCTCCGGGGCTTCTTCGGTCTGCTGCTCCGTCTGCTCCGGGGGTTTTTTCTCTTCCGGTATCTCGGGCCGCGGGATGGTGGCCTCCACCGGCATGAGCATAACTCTGAAACCCTTCGACATCGAAAACTCCTTTTCGATAATGTCCAATGTCGCTTCGGTCTCCTCTGTGGACAGGAGAACCCTTACCAGGATGTTATTCTCCGACAATTCCTGATACCATATCCCTAAAGGCTGCCGGTCCCTGATTAATTCCTGTAGTTCTCTGCTCCTCTTTTCGGGGAGGATCAGTTCAATCAAGCGAAGAGCCATTGTCTTTCCATTACCACCTGTGATGAACCGCCTGAAGCGATTTGCCGGCGCGAGACCATCCCGCTGTCGACGATCCAGGCATAGCGTAGTGATACTCTACCAATAAACAATGCCCTCCGCAACGGATGCCTGCTGTTCATTCCTTGAATAATTTCTATATATGTGATAATTTTCTTCTGGGGGGAATCCCCCTGAAACGGCGGATAGATAATGGAAGATTACGACATTCAAAATACCAATAACGAGATCTCTGACGAAGATGTACTGGCCGCCCTCAAAGACTCTAAGCTCGACCTGAACCTCTCAGCAGATACCCTCAAAAAAATATACGATTCCGCCTGTCGATATTCACGGTCCAGGACAGCGGCACGGACTGTCATCCGGGACGTTATGACCAGAGATATCTTTGCCGTCAGTAAGTTCGACGATATAGAGCATGCGGTAAAGACCCTCGCGGGAAGGAATGTCAGCGGTCTTCCAGTCGTCGACAGGGAAAACCGGGTGGTAGGCATCATTTCCGAGGCGGACATTGTTTCGATGATGGCAACGAGTGGAAGTGGCAAAAAGAGAAAGGGCTTGAGGCTGAGGGATTTATGGACCTTCCTCTTCGGCGAGCACGTACCTGACCGCAAAATGGGACACATTGTAGGAGACGTTATGACTTCTCCTGCCGTCACAATACAACAGGACGAAGAAATAAGCGAGGCGGTGAGGATGATGGATCGATACAGGATACGAAGACTTGCCGTCGTCGATGCCGAACAGAGGCTCATCGGGCTGATCTCACGGTCCGACATCGTGAGGGCGATCGGGGAAGGGTTGCGGAAGTGAAGCAGGCTCTTGTAAGTCCATGAGGCGTCAGGCGCGCTTTCGCAACCCGCCTGACGCCGCTGAACGCATTTTATCAGACAAGCTGCTTCATAAGGTTCTCGGAGACTTGACCTATCGCCGGTTTGCCGTCTATGGTGATGAATTTCGGGCCTTTGACGTTCTTGAAATAGTTAACTGCAGCCATGGTCCCGCTCTTCTCATCATAGTAGATGTCGTGTCTCTTGCCTATGGCCGCCTCGTCCTGATCATCCGCCCTCGTCTTGAGGTCGCCGCCGCAGACGCGGCATACGATTTTGCCTTCCTTTTCGACAGGCTTGATCGCGTCGATAAATACATGGTTGGGATGGTTGTTGTCGTTGACGCAGAGTCTCCGGCCCATGATTCTCTCCTTGGCGGTCTGCCTGTCGAGGGCTATCTCTATAACATAATCGAGCTTGATGTTTGCTTCCTGGAGGGCCTTGTAGAGCGTCTCGGCCTGGACCATGTTGCGCGGGAACCCATCGAGGAGCCACCCTTTCTTGCAGTCGTCCTCTTTCAGCCTGTCCAGTATCATGGGGATGGTGATGTCGTCAGGGACCAGGTCTCCCTTGTCGATATAGGCCTTCGCCTTCTTCCCCAATTCGGTGCCTCCGCTTATGTTCTTCCTGAATATAGCACCCGACTCCACATGCGCGACGCCGTACTTCTTCTGGACGATCGCACCCTGCGTTCCCTTGCCGCTTCCGTTGGGACCAAAGATTAAGATGTTCATAATATTCTCCTTTCGATAATGTATTTTCTGTCTCCGGTAAGTTCAGGAGACCTGATAACGTCAGCTTGAACTATAACAAAAAAGGCCGGATTATTTCGAGTATTAGTCTGAAATAGCTAACCGCCGAGGAGACGGGGAGTGTAATTATCCTCACCCGGTCAGACCGGAACCAAAAAGAATTTCACCACTGAGGCACAGAGGCACGGAGAGACTTAAAGATAATTGCGCAATGCAGGACTTTCTCCGTGTCTTGGTGTCTCCGTGGTGAATTTTTCCTTTCAGTCCGGCTCAGTCCGCAGGAAAATCGGGATATAATGAATAGAACCGTTCTCAGGAGGTGGAAAAAAATGGCGCACCCTGTCGATATCTGCAGACTGGACTACCTCATAGGGACGACCGCCACAGCCTACAAGGGCATGATCACGTCTCTTGTCGCCAAGGATTTCTGCATTACCGAAGAGGCGGCGGAGATAACTCTCAAGGGGACAATCCTGTCGATGCCCGCCGGGAAATACGAGGCGCGCCTCATGCACGAAGGCAGCGAGCTGGCGCGGACCTACCTCAGCGACGGCCGCTTCCGGTTGAAGGCGGAGGCCGGCCTGATCGACCGGGCGAAAAACCTCCAGATCGATATCGTACAAAATGGCAGACACATAGGGACTTTCCTTCTCAAGAGGGAAAAGAGGGGGGGGTTCTTTTTCTCGGCCACGGAACTCTCTGAGGAACTCCGGGGGATGGACCTGAAGCGACTTACGGACAACATCCGGGGAAAAGTCGGGCTTTTGAAAAAAGCGGAGGATATTGTTTCGAAGATCCTGTCGCCAAAAAAGGACTGGGCAAAATTTTCGGAGGAAATCAACAGCTTCGCCTACGATGTCTTCTGGGCGAAGAGAGACACCTTCTGCAAAAGCTATCCGATACTGGCCCGGTATTCCCGTCTGGCCTGTGAAAAGCTGGAAAGTGAGAAATCCCTCTCCAACTTCCTCTCTCTGATCGAACTTCCCTTCGAAAAGGAAGAGGACAACGCCAGGCTGC
>JBJKPE010000081.1:0-15686 GCA_046706685.1 Thermodesulfovibrionales bacterium
CCTGCGACGTTCCCGGCCCTGCCATCTCGATACCCCTTGATTTCGAGGGGATGACCCTCAGGTATCCCTTTCGCTCAATCGCCTTCAGGTGGGTCCTGGAAGCGGCCCATCCGAAGCCGAAATGCTCCCCTATTTCCCTGAAGGTGGGCGGACATCCATGCCGCTGCGAATAGGATTTTACGAAGTCCAACACTGTTCTCTGTCTTTCAGTTAAATCTTTCATAACTATACGTTTGTTTATCTATATACATATGTATACTATAAAGCATTATTTTTGTAAAGCCCTGAATAGAAGATGAAGACAGCGCCTATTGTCCCACTTTGTTCATAAATTCCAGACGCAAGGGATTTGCAAAAGACGGGCCATGAGGTCCCGAGCGGTTTCTTTTGCCGGTAGTCCTGCAGTGCGTATAGAAAAGATAAGGAGGCAAAGGCAAAAGCCCTGGGAGCGCACCTGGATGAGGGAGGGCCTATGTCCGGCCGTACATTCATGAATAATCTGAACTAAAAGAGTTTCGGGTCTGCGGTCTTCTTTTCGATCATCTCCATGAGGTCCTGATGGGAGATCACCTTGACGCCCAGATCCTGCGCCTTGCGGAGTTTTGAACCGGGCTCTTCTCCCGCCAGGAGGTAGTCCGTACTTGCAGACACAGCGGACGATGCGTGTCCGCCGTTTGCTTCGATGAAGTTTTCTACCTCTTTCCTCGGCCTCGGGAGGGTCCCGGTGATCACAAAGGTGAGGCCCTCAAGGGCAAGCTTATCCTTTTTCTTTGCCGAAATAAAATCGGGATTTTTTATCCTCAGCCCCAGCCTGACAAGGGCGTCGAAGACTTCCAGGTTTTTCTCGTCATTGAAGAAGGCCGATATGGAAGAGGCGATCTTTTCGCCCATCTGTTTGATTTGCATGATGCTTTCGGGCTTCACATTGTACAGGTCCTTGAGACCCTCAAAGTTTTTTGCCAGCACCTTTGAGGCATATTCGCCCACATGTAGAATGCCGACGGCGAAGAGGAACTTGGCGAGAGTTGCATCTTTCGACCTTCCAATCGCGTCAATAAGGTTCCGGGCCGATTTATCGGCGAACCTCGGCAGGTCGACGAGGTCACTCTTCTCGATCTTATAGATATCCTCGAAATGCCGGATAAGCCCCCGGGAGTAAAGAAGCCCTACATTCTTCTCGCCCAGGCCTTCTATATCCATGCCGCCGCGGGAGGCAAAATGGATGATCTTCTCCTGCACCTGGGCCGGACAGTGAAGAGAGACGCAGCGGACAGCAACCTCCCCTTCCTCCCTCACCACCTCTGATCCGCAGGCGGGGCATTTCTGCGGGACGGGAGGGCTTTTTTCCTTCCCCGTCCTCTTTTCGGTGACGACCGAGACAACGTGGGGAATGACATCCCCGGCCCTCTCGACCACAACGGTATCGCCGATCTTAATGTCCTTTCGTTCTATCTCGTCCCAGTTATGCAGCGTCGACCTCGATACTGTAACGCCCCCGATTCTCACCGGCTCAAAAACGGCGTATGGAGTAATCACCCCCGTCCTGCCAACGCTCCAACCGATTTCCCGTATCTTTGTAGTCTCTTGATGAGCCGGGAACTTGTACGCTATCGCCCAGCGGGGCTCCCGTGTCTTTGACCCGAGCCTCTGCTGCAGCCCAAAGTCATTGACCTTTACCACCGCGCCGTCGGTCTCGAAAGGAAATGTCTCCCTTCCTTTTTCGATCTCCCTGACCGCTTCCACGACCTTATCTATCCCGGTAACCACCGATACTTTTGCAGGCGTCGGAAACCGGCATTCCCGCAGCCAGGAGATGAGATCGGACTGGCTCCTGAATTCTATTCCCCCGGCTGTCCCGATGCCGTAGCAGGCCAGGTGAAGCCTTCTTTCGGCGGTGACCGCCGGGTCGAGCTGCCTGACAGAGCCGGCTGCTGCGTTCCTCGGATTCGCAAATAGCGGTTCTCCCCGTTTCTCCCTCAGCCTGTTCAGCTTTTCGAATTCATCGAGGTCCATGTAGACCTCACCGCGGATATCGATGTCTTCGGGGATCCTTCCGGACTCCTCAATCCTCACCGGGACGGACTTGATGGTCCTGATGTTCTGCGTCACGTCTTCGCCCTCGCTGCCGTCCCCCCTGGTCGACGCCTTTTCGAGAAGGCCTTTCCTGTAGGCAAGCTCAAGGGCGAGCCCGTCGTATTTCGGCTCCACTGTGTATTCGATCTCTTCTTCGGTGCCCAGCAGTCTCTTCAGTCTGTTGTCGAACTCCCTGACCTCGTCGTGCGAAAAGGCGTTGTCGAGAGACAGCATGGGCTCCCGGTGTCTGACCTTCTCGAATTTTTCGAGCGGAGGCGCCCCTACCCGAAGCGTAGGAGAATCGGGGAGCACATAATCGTATTTCTCCTCAAGTTCCTTGAGCCGGCGGTATAATAGGTCATATTCCGCATCGGAAATGACGGGCGAATCGAGGACGTAATACCGGTAACTGTGGTAGTTGAGGTCTTTTACCAAGCGCCCTATCGCGTCTTTTGTATTTTCCTGCAGTTTCTTCATCCTCTTTCGCACCTGATCAGGGTTTCCCGAAGCCTGGAGCCGTAAAAATTCCATGTTTATTGTGGTGCTTATTCTTTCCCCTGTCAATGATGCAGGAGCCGGGGGATATAGATCGATTCTGTTCAGACATGATACCATCAAAATCTTTTTTTTACCCGCCACTTGACAAAAGGCGTCCGGGATAGGGAAAATTACAGCGATGAAAAAATTTTCCTTTATCGTTGCTGTCCTGCTCGCTTTTCTGATTGTCTTACCCGTATTTGCCGGTGCCGAGGAGGCCCCTCAGTTTGAAGGTCTCCTTAATGAGGGGCTTAAGCAGATTCATGCTCCCCTGCAGACTTCCGATGAAGCCGGCCTGCCGGGCGGTCTTTCGTATAATGACAATAAAACCGCAACCCGTGCCGTCGAGCAGAATGTGGGGCTGTTCACGACAAAAATCAGGGACAGATTTTCCCTGTGGCTGAGCAGGTCCGGGGCCTATCTCGATATTATGACGGATATATTGAAGAAGAAAGATGTGCCGGAGGATATAGTTTTTCTCTCCCTGATCGAAAGCGGGTTCAACCCTTATGCGTATTCAATTGCGCATGCGGCCGGCCCTTGGCAGTTTATCGCGTCCACGGCAAAGAGATACGGCCTTGAGATCAACTGGTGGAAGGACGAGAGAAGGGACCCCGTCAAGTCTACCGAGGCGGCGGCTGACTACCTCAAGGATCTTTATTCGATGTTCGGGTCCTGGAACCTTGCGATGGCCGCATACAACGCGGGGGAGGGCAAGATACTCAAGGCCATGAAGAGGGGAAAGGTCGACGACTACTGGGACCTCCGGGAGACGAGACACATCAGGACGGAAACGAAGGATTACGTTCCGAAATTTATTGCCGCCAGGATTATCGCAAGCAACCCCGAGGATTTCGGTTTTGAGCATATCGACTATAAAGAGCCCCTTCGTTACGATAAAGTAGAATTGGACTCACCTGTCGACCTGTCGGTTGCCGCGGAGTGTGCAGGCACTACACTGGAAGAGATAAGGAGGCTGAATCCGGAGTTGAGGAGGTGGTGCACGCCGCCCGATGTCGCGCACTATTCTTTGCGGATTCCGGAAGGCACAAAAGACGGCTTCCTGGAAAAGCTGTCATCTCTGCCCGAGAAGGACAGGTTCACCATGGACAGGTACACGGTAAGGAGGGGTGATACCCTCCGGAGGATCTCGCGGAGAACCGGTGTCCCCCTGAATGTTATCCTGTCGCTGAATTCAATGGAAAGAATCATACCCCTTAAACGGGGCAGCAGGATTTATCTGCCCCCGAAAGGCCTCTATGCCAAGGATGCCGAGGACAGGGCGACTATCAGGAAAGTCTCTTACAAGGTCAAGAAGAGAAGATCTCTTAAGAGGAAGAAAAGGGCCCACGGCAGAAGGGCCTGACCGGCGCTCTTTATCCCTGCTTTTTCTCTCCCAGTTTGGCTTTGGCCTCCTCATAGAAAGGCGAACTCTTGAACTGTTCCGTGATTTCCCTGTACTTGGCCATTGCCTCCTGATTCTTGCCCTCGCTCTCCAGTATCCGTCCTGACTCCATCAGGGCAAAGTCCCTGAAGATGCCGCCGGGAGAATTGTATAACTTGTCGAGGGTCTTTAGTGCTTCGTCCTTGTTCCCATTTTTAAGCTGGATGTCCGCCATCTCTTTGTATGCCAGAGGCAGAAGATCCCTGTTGCCGGAATAGTTTTTTACAAAGTCGTTGAGGGTTGACAGTGCTTGGTCATATTTCCCGAGTCCGTAATACGAGTTCGCGATATAGAGGAGTAGCCTCGGCGTCTTTCTTGCCTCGTACGCCTCTCTGAAAAGGTCCAGGGCCTTCTGAAACCTTTGCTGGTCCGGCTGGGCCTGTTTGGAGTATTCATTATAAAAAACCTTGTACCCTTCGTATTCCAGCTGTTTTGCCTTTTCGTCGGACCTGTACTTATAAATAAAAATGCCCCCCACAACCAGAATGACCGCGAGTAACGCTACACCGTACAAAGCGATCTTTTTCTGCTTCTCTTCAAAAATGGTTTTCATATCCAGGAGCTTTTCCTGGACATCGGGTTCTGTATGTGTTTTTTTCTTCGCTTTTTTCTTAATTGCCTTTGGCATCAAGACCTCCTTAGAGCTTTTTCTATAATATTTTTTGAATTTTCGAAGATTGAATCTACTCTGCCGGCTTCTATGCCGGCCGCGAGCAACACCTGTCTCCCCATTTCACGGGTGATCAGGTCCGAAGGGCTGTGACTGTCCGTATTCATGCACAAGGGGGCCCCGAAACGCATGGCTTCCCGTGCGACATAGCCGTTTGAGAGGGAGTGCCCCTTTCTCGATGTAATCTCCAGGGAGACGTTCTTTTCCTTGGCGAAAAGAAGGTCCTCGGCGGATATAAGGCCGGGATGGGAAATTATGTCGGCTTCCGCTTCGATCGCGGCCCTGTTAGTCCCCTTCTTAACAGGCTCGACTATGGTTTCTCCGTGGACGACTACGATCTTCGCACCAAGACCGCGGGCCTCCTTTACAAGATCTGGTATCAGTTCGGGCGGCGCATGGGTAATCTCGGCACCCGGCAGGACGATCAAAGAGAAATATCTTTTCGCCTTATCTATGGCCTTTACTATCCTGGGGATGATGAGATCAATGTTAGAGGCGTCGATGTGGTCTGTGATTGCGATGGCGCTATATCCGATGGCCTCGGCCCTCCTGATCAACTCAAAAGGGATCAGTTCACCGTCGCTGAATATGCTATGGGTATGTAAATCGATCATCCTAAAAAGATACAGGAAAAAAGGGGAAAATGTAAAGTTCGGGCATACGAAATATCAGAGAATACCCGCCCTTGCCAGGGTCAGAACCAGTACGTTTTCGGCTCCGGCCTTCCGGAGTTGCAGGGCACATTCGTTTACAGTGGCGCCGGTGGTCATCACATCATCGACCAGGATCAGGCGCATGTCCCGGAAATCCTTCGCGGCTTCGAAAACGCCTTTCAGGTTTCTTCGGCGCTCCTTTGCAGAAAGGCCGATTTGTGGAGGAGTATCCGACGTTTTTACCAGGCCGTCAATGATGAGGGGGATGCCGGAAGAGTCCGACAGGGTCTTTGCCAGGAGCAGGGACTGGTTGAATCCTCGCTCTCTGAGTGCCCTGACGCTCAGAGGCACCGGTATGATGGCATCCGCTGCTCCCGTGTCGAAGTCCAGAAGAAACCCTCCCAGCGGGCCTGAGAGTCTCTTTATCCCACTGAATTTATAGAGGTGTATCGCCATTGCCAGTTCGTCTTTATAAAGACCGTAGCTCATCGCACGGGAAAAAGCGGGACGACGTCTCATACATTCAGAACAGACTTTGCTGTAGGCTGACGAAAATGGGGCTGAACAGACGGTGCATGAAGGCCCCGAATACTTCCTGATCGAGGACCAGCACCGGCTGCAAAAGGGGGCGTATCGAAGATTGTCTGTTAGGGTCCTGCACGAAGGGCACTCGGAAGGAAAAAGTAAGCCCAGCAGGCCGCGGATCAGGCCGGCGGTGTGAGAGAGGCCCCGCATTTGCCGCATCTTAGCACTTGAGAGATTCTTGATTTGCGGACCCTGTTTCCGATGCCGCAATCCGGACACCTGACTATAAAGCAATCCTGTGAATCGGTCCCGGCGTCAGGGACCTGTTGGCGTTCGTTCAGGGATTCTGTTCCGGCGCTTCTTTCTTCAGTCAGAGGCGCTTCTTCGTTCGTAAGCGACTTCATGAAATCAACGAAAACGGGATCCCTTTCCAGGATCTCGACCCCCATGCCGTTTCTGAGAGAAATTACCGGGGTCTTGAGGGCCATCTTTACCCGGCCCTTTAGAGCGGCGGCTCCGCCGCCGGGAAGATGAACCTTCAGATCAATCAAAGTGCCCGGCGTGAAGGCATGGTTTGTCCTCACAAAAAGCCCACCGAGTGAGAAATTGCTTGATATTCCGCGATAGTGCCTGTCATCCGCGGAGAATTCCACCTCGAGGCGACGTATGAACCTGCGGTATTGCCGCCTGGCCCTCAAAATTGATCTCTGATGGTTATCAGCTCGTCCCGTTTCTGTCCGGTTGAGATGACGTCCGCGCGAACGCCCGTCAATTCCTCGATTCTCTTTATATATGCCCGCGCCTGAAGCGGTAATTTCCGGAATTCCTTTATGCCGAGAGTGGATTTGCCCCACCCGGTCATTTCTTCATAAACGGGGGTGCATTTTTCGAAGATGCCCGGCTCTTTCGGGAAATCGGTAAATGTTTTCCCCCTGTATTTATAGCCGGTGCATATCCTGATTTTTTTCAGGCTGTCCAGTATGTCCAGCTTTGTGATGGCAATTCCTGTGAGTCCGTTGATCATGGCGGCATGCCTCAGGATCACGGTATCGAGCCACCCGCAGCGCCGCGGCCGTCCCGTGGTTGCGCCGAATTCGCCGCCCCTGGCCCTCAATTCCTCGCCTACCGGGCCATCCATTTCGGTCGGGAACGGCCCTTCTCCGACACGGGTCGTATACGCCTTGACCACACCCAGGACCCCCGATATTTTCGTGGGGCCTATGCCCAGGCCGGTGCATGCCCCCCCGGCTATCGAGTTGGACGACGTAACGTACGGGTAGGTGCCGTGGTCTATGTCGAGGAGCGTTCCCTGTGCCCCCTCAAGGAGTACATTCTTCCCCTCGGTAATGGCTCTGTTAACGATGATATCCGTATCAGCAATGTGTTTCCTGAGAAGCCTGCCGTATTCGCTGTATTCTTCGAAGATTGCGCGCGCACTGAACCCCGGACTTCTGTAAAGGTTCTTCATGAGAAAATTTATCTGTCTGAGATTTGCCTTCAGTTTGTCGATGAACATTTCCGGGGTAAGAAGGTCTCCGACTCTTATTCCGGTTCTCGCCATTTTGTCCACGTACGTGGGACCTATCCCGCGTCCCGTGGTACCGATGCACTTCTTGCCCTTCGCTTTTTCGCTGGCGCTGTCCAGTGCCAGATGATAGGGCATAATCACGTGTGCATTCTTGCTTATGAGGAGGTTGTCGGCCACCCTGATGCCCCTCTTCCTGAGGCCCGTAATTTCCTTCAGCAGGGATGCGGGCTCCACTACGACACCATTGCCGATTGCGCATACAGTGTCCTTGTGCAGTATTCCCGAAGGAATGAGATGGAGGATGTACTTTTCGTTGTTTATAACAACGGTATGGCCCGCATTGTGACCTCCCTGATATCGCGCGACAATGTCCGCTTTTTCAGTGAGGACATCAACCAGCTTGCCTTTGCCTTCATCTCCCCACTGCGTGCCGACCACAATAACTGTAGACATTTCAAACCTCTCTTTATGGTATTAAAATAAGGGCTATTTTACCCGCCCCTAAGCCTTTACTAAAGACATATATGCTTAACAGAAAGAATGTTGGGCAGACCTCTGACCTGTTCCAGAATCTCGGGTGCCGGCGTTGCGTCTATGCTCACAACGGAAATTGCAGTCCCTCCGGCCTTTTCCCTTCCGAAGTGCATCCGCGCGATATTGATATCATTCTTGCCCATGAGGTTACCGATGTTGCCGATGACACCCGGCTTGTCGTTGTTGTACATTAACAGGAGCTCACCTTCCGGTACGATCTCCACCTTGAAGTTGTCGATCAGGATAATGCGGGGGTCTCTTTTGCTGAACAGGGTGCCGGCGACGTAACTTTCCCGCGACCCCGCCTTGATCCTGAGGGCGATTACGCTCTGGTAATCCCCGGAATCCTCACTCTTCGTCTCCTTCACTTCTATCCCGCGCTCTTTTGCTATAAACGGAGCATTGACGAAGTTGACTGTTTCAAGGAGAATCGGGGCGAGAAAACCCTTTATGGCAGCTATGGTGACCGGCGCGGTGTTTATCTCGGCCGCGTCTCCCCGGTATTCGATAGTAATTTCCGTGGCGCCTCCCTCTAATATCTGCGACGAAAAGCTCCCCAGTTTTTCTGCCAGACTGATGTAAGGCTGCAGACGGCGGACCTGATCGGCCGGAATTGAGGGAAAGTTTACGGCGTTCCTGATCGTCCCGTGGACGAGGTAGTCCGCCACCTGCTCGGCAACGGCCAGAGCCACATTCTCCTGCGCCTCTGCCGTGGAGGCCCCGAGGTGCGGGGTGCATATCAGGTTGTCGAGCGTAAGGAGCGGGTTATTCTCCGGCGGCTCTTTTTCGAGTACGTCCAGCGCCGCCGCCGCGACCTTGCCGCTCTTCAGGGCCTCGTAGAGATCCCCTTCGTTTATGATGCCGCCGCGGGCGCAGTTGATTATTCTTACTCCGTCCTTCATCTTTCCGATCGTTTTAGAGTTTACCAGCCCTTTTGTCTCCGGGGTCAACGGAGTATGGATCGTTATGAAATCGGACTGGGCAAAGAGCTCGTCGAGCGAAACTTTTCTTATGCCGGCAGCCTGTGCGCTTTCCTCGCTCAGGAAAGGGTCGAAGGCGATAACGTTCATTTCGAATCCCTGCGCCCTTTTTGCGACCTGGTTCCCTATATTGCCGAGCCCGAGGACGCCCAGCGTCTTGTTGAAAAGCTCCACGCCCATGAATTTTTTCTTCTCCCACTTCCCTGCCTTCATCGAGGCCGTTGCCTGCGGTATGAGCCGGGCAGCTGAAAGAAGCATGGCGAAGGAGTGCTCGGCCGTTGTGACGGTATTTCCGCCGGGGGTGTTCATTACCACAATACCCTTCTTCGAGGCCGCGTTCTTGTCGACGTTGTCGAGACCCGACCCCGCCCTGCCGATAACCTTCAACTTTTCAGCGGCATCTATTATTTCGGACGTCACCTTGGTGGCCGAACGTATAATAAGACCGTTGTATCCCCCAATGCACGACTTTAATTCCTCAGGGCTCATCCCTGTCTTGACATCGACCTCAATCCCCGCCTTTTTCAGTATCTCAATGCCCTTGGGTGCTATATTGTCGCTAACGAGAACCTTCATTACTCCTCCTAAACCATCAACAGTTCCTGGGCGGCAGCAACCCCTGTGCCGAGTTTCAGAGGATAGCCCAGGCCTTTGAGAACCATCTCCACGCCGGCGATGGCTGTTATAACATCGAATGTCCCTGCATAGCCTAGGTGGGCAATCCTGAATATCTTTCCTTTTGCCTGTCCCTGGCCACCCGCCGCGGTTATGCCGTATTTTACGCGGAGGTTCTTGTAGATCTCCTGTCCGTCGATCCCGGCAGGAGCTTCTATCGCAGTCACGGCGCTGCTCGGAGACTCCTTCGAAAACATCTCAAGTCCGAGGGCCTTTACCGCCGCCCTCGTGGCTTTCGCAAGCCTTTCATGCCGCGCGACGGCATTTTCAAGCCCTTCCGTCTGCAGGATCTTGAGGCTTTCGTTCAGGCCGATTATGAGTGTCACCGGCGATGTGAAGCTCGTCTGGTTTTTTGAAAGGGACTCCCGTTCCTTGCGGAAGTTGAAATAAAATTTCGGAGAAGTCGCTTTTTCAGCGAAGGCCCATGCCTTTTCGCTGACGCCGACAAAGGCAAGTCCCGGAGGGAGCATGAGGCCTTTCTGCGATCCGCCTATCATGACGTCTATGCCCCATTCATCCATCCTGAGATCATGGGCCACGAGGGCGGAGATAGCATCCACCACCAAAATGGTGTTCTCGTATTTCTTTACTATATCGGCCAGCGCCTTGATATCATGGTAGACCCCTGTGGACGTTTCCGAAGCCTGCACAAAGACCCCCTTTATCGAGGGGTCGCGTTTAAGGGCCTCTTCGACTTCCGCCGGCTTTACGGCATAGCCCCAATCGAACTTTATCTCCTCCACATTGAGGTGGTACGCCTTGCATATCTTTGTCCAGCGTTCCCCGAAGTTCCCGCCGTTAATAACAAGCGCCTTGTCGCCGGCGCTGAAGAAGTTGTTCACAGTTCCCACCATTCCCCCAGTGCCTGTGGAGCATATTATGAGAACATCGTTTTTTGTCTGGTACAACCACTGCAGCCCCTTCTTCGCGGAATCGAGCACCGGAAGAAAATCCGGTGACCTATGGTGAATGATGGGCATGGCCATTGCGAGAAGAGCCTCCGGAGGGACAGGTGTCGGGCCGGGGGCCAACAGATAACGTTTTAACATTGAAACCTCCTTAATGCAAATCAGGGATTAAGTTCCCGGTACCGGTCAAAGCGCGAGCGCAATCTCCAGTCCCCAACCCTGGAATTCCGAAGCCGGCCAGGTCGTGAAAGTCAGAATTCGAGACGTATATCTGTCAAGGACAGGCTTTACAACGTCCCAACCAGACTATTATAATGAATTAGCATGAAAAATAAAACACTTGTCGGGACCGCCATTCTGCTGGTCGGGTTCCTTCTCGGCGGCATTTCGTTCTATCTTTTGGGGGAATATACCGGGAGACAGAGGATTTACATGCCGGCGGGGCCTCCGCATGTCTCCAGGCAGATGCTCGAAACCAGCACGGCGTTTTCCGATATCGTGAGGTCGGTCTCGCCTGCAGTAGTTAATATTTCGACTACAAAGACGGTGCGGAGAGATGAAAACACTTTTTTAAATGACCCTTTCTTCGATTTCCTAAACCCATTCAGGGAGTTCAAAACACCCAAAAAATGGAAGGAGCAGAGTCTCGGATCAGGGGTCATCGTGTCCGATGACGGCTATATCCTTACCAACAACCATGTTATCGAGCATGCCGATGAGGTTATGGTCACGCTCTCTGACAACCAGTCCTATAAGGCTAAAATTATCGGGGCCGATCCAAAGACAGATGTTGCGGTGATTAAGATCGATGCCCGGGGGCTCCCAGCCATCCGGTGGGGAAATTCCGACAAGCTTCAGGTCGGGGAATTTGCCCTTGCGATCGGAAGCCCCTATGGACTGAACAATACAGTTACGATGGGAATTATCAGTGCTGTCGGCAGGGCAAATGTCGGGATAGCCGATTATGAGGATTTCATTCAGACGGATGCGGCGATCAATCCCGGAAATTCAGGAGGCCCTCTCGTGAACATCAAAGGAGAGATGATCGGCATCAATACCGCCATCTTTTCCCGGTCCGGCGGTTATCAGGGCATCGGTTTTGCCGTCCCCAGCAATATGGCCCGTATAGTTATGAACCAACTGGAGAAGACTGGAAAGGTGACCCGGGGATGGCTCGGGGTCACAATCCAGGAACTGACCGCGGAGCTTTCGAGCAAGTTCGGGGCAGACAATGCTAACGGTGCCCTGGTGGGAGACGTGGTCAAGGGTGGGCCCGCCGAGAAGGCCGGCATACGGAGGGGAGACATCATTATCGAATATGATGGGAAAAAAGTGAAAGACGTGGGCAATCTGAGGAATATGGTGGCTGAAAGCGCCGTGGGCGCCACGGTTCCGGTCACGATCGTGAGAGAGGGTAAGGAATACAGTCTCAGGGTTGTGATCGCGAAGCTCCCCGCAGAGGTTGCCGAGGCCGCTCCGGCGGAGGAAAGAGGGGATTCAGCCTCGGAAGGACTGGCCGGCTTAAGCGTTGTTGAGCTTACAAAAGAAATCGGCAGGCAGCTGGGCCTTCGGAAGGAGGAAAGAGGAGTGGTTGTGGTGAGGGTTGAGGCGGGAAGCAGTTCCGAAGAGGCCGGGATCAGGAAGGGTGATGTGATACAGGAAATAGACAAGAAAAAAATAGACGGCTTAGAGGAATACAGGAGAGTCATTTCAGGCTTGAGCCCGGACGAAACGGTCCTTCTTTTTGTCAACAGGGGGGGGAAGAAGTTTTACGCAGCGCTGAAAGTCTCTTAAAGTCAACGGCGGGGCGTATCGTCTCCATGGTGACGAGTATTTCTTCGTTTGCGGGGGGCATACCGGGAAGGAGGTGAGAAAATGGTTTTAATATTCAAATTGGCGGTTTTTTTTCTTTTTTCCATCTCCGGATACCTGCTCGGTCTTCAGTACGGCATTGGTATCCCTGGAATTATATGCGGCATGATTTTGGGTGTTATTACCACTTACGCCGATCGTATACTGCAGAAAGTCAACTTCGGAACTATAGTCGGCGGCATAATAGGGCTGGGATCAGGGCTGATTTTCGCCGTACTGTTCCTTGTTCCTATCAGGCTTCTTCTGAGAGAAGAAATTCTTGCAGTCTCTTTTGTCCTGAAGGGCGTATTCGGTTACGGCGGCCTTCTCATCGGGTTGAGCAGGGGAAAGAACATTACCGTTCAGGGTATTTTCAGGCTTCTCCAGGGGAACGGCTTTGAAGAAAATCTCAAGATTCTGGATACAAGCGTGATTATCGACGGGCGCATAGCGGACGTATGTGAGGCAGGCTTCATTGAGGGGACTTTTATTGTTCCCCAGTTCATTCTGCAGGAACTTCAGTATATTGCCGACTCCCAGGATTCTACGAAGAGGGCCCGGGGGAGGAGGGGACTTGATGTTCTGCACAAGATACAGAAGATGTCGAATATAAATGTGAGGATTATCGACGAGGACTTCCCGAAGATCAAAGAGGTGGACTCGAAGCTGGTCGCCCTCGGCAAGTTGATGAACGCCAAGATTATCACGAATGATTTCAACCTGAACAAGGTCGCTCAGCTCCAGGGGGTTTCAGTCCTTAACATCAATGAACTTGCCAATTCACTGAAGCCCGTCGTTCTCCCCGGCGAAACCATGAGGGTCTTTGTGCTCAAGGAGGGAAAGGAGTACAACCAGGGGGTGGCGTATCTCGACGACGGCACGATGGTGGTGGTTGAGAACGGACGGAAGATAATCGGGAAGAATGCCGAGGTCATGGTTACGAGTGTGCTCCAGACCACGGCCGGAAGAATGATCTTTTCCAAGCCGAAGGAAGAAGCGGACAGGGAGGAGTTCAGGACGGTGGGCAGGTGATCCTTCCGGGCCGGATGCGGGCCGACATGCGTGGTGTTGGTTGGTGAAAGAGAATATTGTGGCTATAGTTCCCTGCGCGGGAGTCGGGAAGAGGTTTGGGGCCGGTACGAACAAGCCCTTCGAGATGCTCGGCGGCAGACCCCTGATGCTCTGGGCCATCCAGACCCTTGGGAGCCTGCAGGAGATTACGGAAATTATTCCGGTCGTGAAGGAAGACAATATGGAATCCGCGGCTGAATTGTTTGAGAGCTATAACGTTCAGAAGGTGAAACGGATAGCGCCGGGCGGCAGGGAAAGGCAGGATTCGGTATACCACGGGCTCAATCTTGTAGAAGACAAGCGGGCTGTTGTGCTCGTCCATGACGGGGTGAGGCCCCTGATAGAACCCCACGTTGTGCGTTATGCCCTGAAAGAGTTGAAGGACTGCGACGGTGTCGTTGTGGGTGTCCCCGTGAAAGATACGATCAAGGAGGTCCGGGACGGCGTGGTGAGAAAGACCTTGCGGCGGGATCTGCTCTGGGCAGTGCAGACGCCGCAGATATTCCGCTACGAGACGATCCTGCAGGCTTACGAAAAAGCGGCGGCGGACGCCTTTTCTGCTACCGACGATTCCGCGCTGGTAGAGCAGTACGGAGGGAGGGTGAAGATGGTGATGGGTTCTTACACGAACATCAAGATTACGACTCCCGGAGATCTGCTGATCGCTGAACAGTTCCTGATGATGAGAGCGGAGAAGGCGTGAGGGTTGGTTTCGGTTACGATTCCCACAGGCTTACTGAGGGAAGGAAGCTGATTATAGGGGGAGTGGAAATTCCTTGCCCAAAAGGGCTTCTGGGCCATTCCGATGCCGATGTCCTCTGCCACGCCATTACGGACGCCGTACTCGGTGCCCTTGGGGCTGGAGATATCGGCCGCTATTTTCCTGACACCGATGAGAATTGGAAGGATGCGGTCAGCACCGCGCTGCTCAGGCGTGCCGTGGAGATGGCCGGAATGGACGGTTATTCCGTGAATTGGGTGGATTCTACCATCGTCGCCGAGGCCCCGAAGCTTGCACCGTACGTCGAGGAGATGAAGACAGCGCTTTCTCATACCGGTATTGCACGGGAAGCGATAAATATAAAGGCAAAGACAAACGAGGGGATGGGGTTCATCGGACGGGGGGAGGGCATCGCAGCATTTGCGGTTTGTGTACTCGGGAAAATCTGATGCCTTGCTGCGGGGTTTAATCTTTCAGTCTCGTTTCCTCGATCGCCTCCCTGGCGATAAGTCTGACATTCGGGTTTTTATCAGTCAGCGCTTTTTCAAGGAAAGGGAGGGCGCTCTCACCTCCGGCAATTCCCAGGAGATTGACGGCATCGCCCCGTACAAAGTCCTCCTCATGGTCAAGAAGCGGCAGCAATGACGAGACGGCCCGTGAAATGTTGCCGGGGTCTCTCACTTTTAATTCCTCCATCATCGCCGTTACCCCCATCCTTACCCTTACTCGCTCATCCTGAATCAGGTCGCCCACGAGGCTGTAAAGACTGCTGTCATGGCGAAACATGTCTATAATATTTTCGAGGAATCCGGCTTCCATATGGTCGGCGATCAGCGGCCGAAGATCGTGAGAGGTTCCCTGCCTGGCGTTCATAATCTCAATAATAACACAGGAGCCGGCACTCTTTATTGTATAATAACCATAAAATCAATGGGTTTCTGGGGGGACATAAGGCGGGATTACAGGGCTGTTTTCGAGAGAGACCCGGCTGCAAGAAGCGCCCTTGAAGTCTTCCTGGCGTACCCGGGCTTTCACGCCATATTAATGCACCGGATCAACCATAAGATCTGGAAGGCCGGGATTCCCGTGCTCCCGAGGCTGTTGTCGCACCTATCCCGTTGTCTGACCGGAATCGAAATCCACCCGGCGGCAAGGATCGGGAAAGGCTTTTTTATCGACCACGGCATGGGGACTGTGATAGGGGAGACTACCGAGGTAGGCGAAGATTGTCTTCTTTACCAGGGGGTCACGCTTGGGGGAACGGGAAAGGAGAAGGGGAAGCGGCATCCCACACTGGGCAGCAACGTCGTTGTGGGGGCCGGTGCCAAGATCCTTGGGGCAATAACCATCGGTAATAATGTTATTATAGGGGCGAATTCGGTCGTCCTGAAACCGGTCCCGGACAATGCGATTTGCGTGGGAGTTCCCGGAAGGATCACGAAGAAAAAGATAATCAGGATGACGACCGAGGAAGGACTGGTGGAGGTAATGGACCACTTCCCCGACCCTGCCACCG
>JBJKPE010000082.1:0-2705 GCA_046706685.1 Thermodesulfovibrionales bacterium
GAACCCCCAGAGAAACAACGTAATCCTTGACCGCCTTGGCCCTTCTGTCTCCGAGAGCAAGGTTATATTCATTCGTGCCGCGTTCGTCCGTATTCCCTTCTATCGAAAGCTTGGCATCAGCATGGCCCGTCATCCAGCCGGCGATCGATTTCAACTCATCCTTGTACTGCGCCTTCACGTCGTACTTATCGAAATCAAAGAGGATATCTGACCATTTTCCTTCCTGGCCCTTCATCTCCATTTCCTTGGACCCGACGGATTCGACGTTCGGTCCCACTTTAGCCTCGGTGACCTTTTCCGGTGTCTTGGGCTGCATTGCTTCCTTCGACTCTTTCTGCTGCGCCGGCTGGGCCTCTGGCTGCGTTATTACTCTCTGCTTGCAGCCGAAAGCTATTGCGACGACGAACACTAAAAGAAAAATCCAATACCTTTTCATTGCATCCTCCTGGGAATAAAATATATCAATTCGGCGACCATCTCGGGCCAAAGGCCTTAAGGTCTCTCGGTGTAATTCTCTTTTGGGATTCCCCGTTCGCTCTCATTATGTATATGCCCTTTGTCCTGTCTCTGTCGGAAGAGAACGTTATGAACCTTCCGTCCGGGGAAAATGAGGGGTCTTCGTTATTGCCGTATTCGGTCAGCTGAGCCAGCTGTGAGCCGTCGGGTTTTACTGTGAAAACCTGGTTCCGGCCGCTCCGCCTGCCCGAAAAAACGATCCTGTCGCCTGTCGGAGACCAGCTCGGTGACGTATTATAGGAACCTTCAAAGGTCACCCTTCTTATCTCGGTTCCGTCAGAGTTCATCAGGTATATCTGCGGACTCCCTCCCCGATCCGAGACAAACGCTATGGACTTACCGTCGGGTGAAACCGCAGGCGATACCTCGATTCCATAAGACGATGTCAGCCTTCTCACAGCGCCGTCAGTAATGGAAAAGGTATACAGATCAGGCGTGCCGGCTCGCGATGAAGAAAAGACAAAGGAGTTCCCCGCCGGGAAAAAACTGCCCGCAATATTTATTCCCGTGGATGTGAAGACTCTCTTCTCCGTCATCCTCATGAAGTCTAACAAATATATACTCCATTGTCTACCCCGTTCCGCAGAGTAAATGAGCTTCGTGCCGTCCGGTGACCAGTGCGGCGAAAGCACCATCCCGCCCCTCAGCCCAATCTTCTTCATACGGCGGCCGTCCCAGTCCATGATATATATGCCGCTCTTGCCTTCCGCATGACCCACGAAGGCGATTCTTGTCCTGAAGACGCCGGGCTGGCCCGTCAAGGCGGTATAAATGTCGTTAGAGATGGTGTGGGCAAGAGGCCTGAGAAGGTCTTTTGTGGACTGGTATTGCTTGTTGAGAATAGCCTTCCCTTCCAATGTGTCATAAAGCGTTACGGCAGCCGTAAGGTTCTTGCCATCGCTTACACTGCCTTTCGCCACCGCCTCGACGCCGAGGGGGACCCAGTTCCGGGGATCAAAGGGCTGGGATGCCGACTCCACATAAGACGCCTTGTCTACACAGACGAAGAAACCTGTAAAAGTGAGGTCGTCCCTTATAACATCAGCTATCTGTCCTCCCAAAGGACCGGTGAAATCGAAGACCGCGATAGGCAGCTGCCTTACCTGGGGCGATGTGATGTCGATATAGACCTTGGCAGATGCTGAGGAAGGCGCCAGAAACAGACAGAGAATGCAGGCTGCCGCCAGAGAAAGGATGCCTGCAACAGTTATTTCAGTTGACCGGACTCTCATAGGGGGGAGAACCTTATGCCTATTTCCATCTCAGCCCTGTCGGGAGGGGGAGTGACTGGAGACGCATTCCTCAGAGCAATCAGTGCTGAACGGTCGAAAAAAGTATTTCCCGATCTCTTTTCGATCTTCTCGACCCTGATCGTCCCGTCTTTCAATATTAGAACGGATATGACGGCTTCAAGATTTTTTTCTCCCATAGAGGGATCCCAACTCCACTGCTTCCAGATCTCGCCCGTGATTTTATCCATATAACTGCCGACGGTTCCCTGCCCGGCACTTTCACCTGCCGCCTGTGGTTGTAATGTCTGTCTTGCACCGGATCCTTCGCCTTTTGCGGGTACTGAGATCACCTGGCGCAGTCTGGTCATCTTTTTTATCCTTTCTATGGCGGCCAACTCGGCTATCCTGTCCTCGATCCTCTCTGTCTCCCTCTTTGCCAGCATCATTTCCTTCATCTCTTCCTTTTTGCTCAGCGCCTCCGCAGGACGCCTTGCCGGCATCTCACGTTCTGCAGACCTGTTCTTTTGTGCGACATGGCGTGATCCTGCGACCTCGGACCGCCCTGACGGACTGACGAGGTCTACAATGTAAGGGGACGGAAGGTTCATATGGCTCGATTGTTCCATGACGAGAGCCGCCACGAGAAAAACGGTCAGGTGAAGAACGGCTGACAGGGCGGCGGTCTTCTGCAGGCTCGGGGCCTTCATCTTACATCGAGTTTCGGCTCGGTTATCATCCCCAGTTTTTCTATGCCAGCCTCCTTGACCTCTCCCATCACCTCGACCACGAACCCGTAAGGCACGTCTTTATCAGCCTTGAGAAAGATATCGGGATTCAACTTGCTCATCGCATCGAGCTTTTTCCTTAATTCCGGAAGCGTATAACGCGTATCGTTGATATATATGGTCCGGTCCTTTTTCACCACCAGGGATATCCGCTCCTGCGGCGGAAGGTCCT
>JBJKPE010000083.1:0-21842 GCA_046706685.1 Thermodesulfovibrionales bacterium
GATGCTCCCCTGCATATTGATCCGCCATAGAACAGCTACAATAATATAGAAAATGGGCTCTTAAAAGTAAAGAAGAATTGTTCTGCTATGAACTACATAGAAAAACGAAAATTCTGGAAGAAACTCTAATCTCCGACCGCATTCTGAGTCGTGCGAAGTACCGGCGGTAGACCGGAAAACGCCCATCCGCTGTAGAATGTGGGTTTGGTTCGGTAATCTTGTGGCTGACTAGAACCACGCGGCGAGGAGTTGTCCGTGCAGTCCTTCTTGCGATGGATCCGGCTTCCGCTTAAATTGGGTGACGGCGAGGGCTATCAGATTCTGGGCGACCCCTACACCGTGTAAATTCAACCCGTGACCGTACTATTTTTTTGCTTTGCGAGATGCTTCAAAAAGGATCTTCTTTCTTGCGCAGACATTTTTCCGCACAAGTTGCTGTGACGTTCTCAGAATGCATATAATTGAAATGACGCAAATTGACAAAATGACAATAAGACTGATATTCTAGAATTGAAAGGAGAGAACATGCTGGTTGCAATTGATAAAAGAGGGAGTGTCAATCTTCCATCGGCGATCAGAAAGGAAATGGGCCTTGAGACCGGCACGCACTTAGACCTTGAGGTCCTTGAGGGCGGCGCCATCGTCTTAACGCCTGTCGCTATATATCCAACGGTGAAGTTGAGCGGAAAGGGTCTGGAGAAACTGGTGCAGGCACGCAAGAGCGGTACCGTAGAGATGCCGGCTAAACTGGCTAAACAATTAAAGAATGCCCGAACTGAGGCCGACTAGACTTTTTCTTAAGGATATTGACGCCTTTGAAGCCAACAAGGCGCTTTATAACAAGATAGTGAAGACCTTGGGATTACTTCAGGCAAACCCATGCCACCCAGGCCTGCGCATCGAGAGAATCATCAATGATCCAACTGCTTGGTCCGTTCGGGTCGATAGGCGGTATCGCATTTCACTTGATCCAGTGGGTTATAACGATTCCGGGGCACCGAATTGGAAGGAAGGGATTGTCCTTCTCCGAATTCTCGATCATGACGACCTCTATAAAAAACCTCGATAATCTAAAATCCTCTCCAGTGAGACTGAGGCTCTCTTTGATGAACTGTATTTTGATCTGTCGGGACCGCAGGCACAGCGGCGCCCGCAGGGTCCTTCGGAACGAAACCATCGGGAACTTCTACGGCGAATCTCATATCTTTGTCCTTTCCGGTCGGGAAGCCCCGGGATATCAAGTATCCCGAAGCCTCCCCGACATTCAATATTACGTGATTACGTGGCGGGCAAAGGGGCCGAGCCTCAAGCCGCCTCCTTCCCGGCGGAGCCCGCCGGCCTCATGGCGATGAGGACCTCGCCTTCGACGGGACCATGCATGGAGCAGGCGATGAAACCCCGGTTGCGTGCGGCGGCTCCGAGCTGATTCGTCAGCCCTCCGTGGGGCCGGCGCTTGCAGATGGGACATCTCATGTCTCCCAGGTCAAACCGGGGATGAAGCTCTACCGCCCGGCTGGGCGTGGTTCTTGCGGAGACGCTGAAGGCCTTGACCGAAAAGATCGCCAAAAAGCTTTTTACTGACTTCCCGAGCCATTTTGTCATGTTAGTCCTCCGTTATTTGAAAAGACACAGTCTGAGAAGGTTGCGCAGAAGCCTTGCCGCCTCGGCCCACTGCCTGGCTTCCTCGATAAAGCGCCGTTTCCCGCCCGTGGCGCTCGGCAGCGGTTTCCTGCGTCTCTTGCCGCCGGAGTAAACCAAGTCCTCGTCAAAGGAAATCCATGAAGAGGCGAGGTAATTGGCGTAGGCCTCGGCGGCAGCGACCCTCAGGTAAAGCGTGCTCTGCGGCCCGACCTCCCTGAGGGCCTTCATTTTTAAAGCGTACGGACCCATGCGTCCTCCAGTCCCCTGTCGGTCATCTCCTCCACTTCGAAGCCGGGGGCTGCCGCAAGCTTGAGGGCCTACACGTCGTTGACTTCGGCGGTGCCGAAGGACGCCCCGGCGGCTGTCAGAACTGAAGCCAGGGAGGAAATCATCTCTGCCGAAACCTTGACCGTGACGATCCGGAGATAATCCTTGATCTTGGAGCGTGCCTCCAGGTGAAGGTCCCCGGCCTGCGTCTCCACCTTTTTCACTGAGGACAGCGACGCGATCATCGATGTCCTCCTCCAGCAGGTCTGCCGTGAAATTAAGCCTGGTAATTCCCATGATTACTCCTTTGCAGAGGGGGGCCTGTGCCCGCCTCTGCCGCAGTGGCGTGTTTGACGTGCTTTTTGTCGGTTGCGGGGCTGCGGTGCACCCCCGGAGAGGCGGAAAGCCTCCGCCGGGCTATTCCGCTTCGAAGTTCAGAGGAAGGTGCGTCTGTTTCTGTGCGATTTCCGGATCGATCTTCCCCTTGTCCATCACGTGATCGAAATGAGTGATGGGGGTACCAAGGAAGATGCCCGGCATGAAGTCGTATTTCAGCCCGCCCGTCTCTCTGGGATAGACGGTATAGACCGTATCGCCGATTTTTCTCTGGTCGTCTCCGGCGTTTGCCCCGGCGATGCTGTAGGACTGCCCCAGACAACACTCGTCTGTGCATTCGAGGTGGGCCGGCTTTGGCTTTGGGCAGAAAAGAGGCAGCGGCAAAGTCCCGTGATTCCTGATCAGGGCTTTGGGGTGTACGAGAAACATCATAGAACCCGGCGTGAGCTTGTCGATAGGGAAGTTGTTGGGGATCCTCTTTGAAATCCCAAACCTGCGGGCCTCCTCGACGAAGTCGCTTGCATAATGATAGTTCTCCGCGCCGACCCAGCAAAGAAGGTGATCTGTGCCATCTTTTTTGAAAATGATCGGCGCCCTGAAAGGCTCCCCCTCGTAAGGCAGAGCGGGATCAATGATGAACTCCTCGATGGGCGTTCCGAAAGGGCTCAGTCCTGTGCAGACGTAGAGTCCTCCGGCTTTTCTCTTTCCGCACCCCCTGGTCATTCCCGTAATGCTTCTTGCCGGCATGTTATTCCTCCTTCAGGATGGAAAGCGCCTGTTGGAGCTTGCCGCGCCTTCCGTTTTTCGTACGCGAGACCGCCTGTTCGAGATTCTCTGTGGCGACTCTGATAAGCGTGGCTACCGAGCCCTCCCCGTCACGCCCTTCGGGCAGTTTGAAAAGCTCCGCCGGGATGAGGTCTCCGAGTCTCTTTTCCCTGAGCGCCGCGGAGGCCGCGCCGATCGTCAGTTTTTGTTCGTCCAGCAACTCGCGCTGCTTATCGGCGTCGAGCTTCACAAGCACCTTCGCCAGGGAGAGACTGATTTTGCCTTCTTTGAGCCTCTGAAAGAACTCCGGGACCAGTCTAAACAACTGCATGCGCGCCTTGACGTGTGAGGCCGGTATTCCCAGGTAATCAGTGACGTCACCGGCCTCCCATCTGTTGGCGGCCATGAGGACATCGAGCTGCTCGGCCTCGACGGCCGGATTGGGCCTCCTGTTCATGTTTTCGAGGACCGTTATCGCGGCCAGGATGGTCTCAGGCGTGCCGGACTGGAGCACCAGGGCCGGCACCGACAAGAGCCCGGCCTTCCGCGCCGAACAGACACGCCGTCTGCCGGCCACTGTCCGGTAAACTCCACCCTCCTGCAAAAGGACTACTTCTTCAAAGATCATCCCGAGATTCTGCACACCTTTGAGAGTGTGAGAATACATCGCTGAATCAAATTCCTCCTCTTCAGGGATTTTCCCAAGCGGCACATCCTCGCGCCGGTACGTTTCCGGGATTTTCAGTGACAACTGCGGTTCGTGCATGCCTTTCTCCTTTCCCGAATAAAAACCCCCGGCAGTACCGCGTGGTACCGGCCGGGGGCCATGGTTTTGTTGAGAACCCTTTCTCTTAAGGTTCCCTTTCCTCTTTTGCGGAGGGCGACGTCGCACCGCCCCGGCTGCATTGCGGCACCGGGTAAAGCTGGTGTTCCTCTTCCCATCCTGTAACGTCCCTTCCCTCCTCGATCGCCTCGGCCATCTCCGGGGTGATAAGCCGCCGGCCCTGCAGGTCGCAGAGCATTCCGGCGTAATCCCCTGCAAGTCTTTCCGCTTCCTCCAAAGTCGCGGCACGGAACCGCTTGAGTACGTCCCCCCTTGCCAGGACGCTTCCGACCTCGTATACGCCGGCGCTCCAGCAGAGATCCTCGTCCCTGCCGTCGCCGATGACGCAGAGGTCTGGCTTTTTCCCCCGAGAAGACAGGGCCTTCTTCACTTCCCCGGGCAGGTTCTTCAGAATCACCGCCTCCACGAACTCCCGGTAGTCGTCCCGGGGATCTGCCTCGTTCATCAGGAGATGAAAGGCCGAGCCGGGGTCCGCGTATCGCCCGATCGTCTCGTCCTCCACTTTCGCAAGTACCTCCTCCATCAACGCCTCAATACTTTGCGGGACCGCGCCGGTCCTGTGCCGCAGTGCGTCGGTAGCCGAAGCAAACCAGCCTGTAACAAACATGACCGGCAGCAGAGCGGTCTCGTCGGAGAAACGGCTGAGTTCCGCCGCCCTTCTCTGCCACCTCGCCTCGCAAAGGTCGTCTTCCGTGGGCATCGTGACAGACTCAGTACTGTAGACAGGGTCCGTCCTGCCCTCGATGAAGGCTTCCCAGCCCTCAGCATGAAGCGTCCATTCGATCTCCCCGTCAATGAAGCAGACATAGCCGTCCGCGTCGACGACCAGTTCGCTTCCGGCGTGATTATTCTGCGACGCACCCTCCTCCCGCCTGCCTTTGCCGGAATCCGACAGGAACGGAACTGTCAGATGCTCCGACCTGCCGTCGGGGTGGAGGAGCATCATGCCCTCGATTTCGTACTCGGAGCTCTTCTCGGAGTATTCCAGGTTGCCCGCCTTCTCGTAAGCCAGACCGCACGCGGCGGCCGGAGACAGGTTGTCGGCCGGAAGCTCTATGAGCGCCTGCCCATAACCTGTCCTTGTCATGGTGATGCGGTAGATTCCGCGCATCTTTTCCTCCCGTTGATATGGAATCCCCCCTGAGGGGGTTTTTTTAAAACGTCGCCGGAGCCGGCATCCTCATGCACACGACCACAAACGACAGAAAGGCCACTGCGGCGATTAAATACGCCGCGATATAAGCGACGTCCCGTCCGGTAGTCTCTACCGCTCCTTTCGTGATGAGATGATACGTGTGAGAGACGGCCAGGCAGAGGCTGCAAAGCCCCAGGGCCGCCGATACGAATGTCGTCACCGCGTCCGCAATGAAATACATGTCATCCTCCTGCCCGTCTGAAGAATATTACCCGGCGCGGCGCATCACACCGGCTGCCCTGCCATGGAGCCCTTTGCAACAAAGACATGCTCCGGACTCGCCTGACAGCCGTAGACAGCCCCGAAAAGAGGCGTTTTCCTCAGACCGCTATGGACCAACTCCTTGAATATCTCGATGTCCGAAAGGTGTTCTGTCACAGAGGCCTTCTCGAAAGCCTTTGTGACCGCTGTTCCTTTGATATTGAACCGGTCGGCAAGCGCCCTGGCGTCGGCGAGGAAGAACCTGGCCGCCGGCGAGGGCAGACCGAGTGGCGCCGAGATCACTCTTGCATAGTTGCGCCTGAGCCGTGCGATGAAAGGGTCGTTGTCGAGGATATCCTCATCGTTCGTCTTCACCTGAAGCAGGCTGCGCACGGCTGTCGGCTCCGGCGTGCAGCGGGCCAGAAGGGGAACGCTGAAACAGCCCTCGGCCGTCCTCTCCCCTTTCGTTTTCACCTGCAGCGAGAGCATTGCCGTCTCTGGCGCGCCGAAGGCGAACAGAAGCCTTGCGGTTTTCACCAGACACTTCGCCGTCCACCCGCCGTCTTCCTCGAAACAGTACTCGTCCCGGCCGAGCCGGAAGCTCTCCCCGTCGTCGTCGAGGTCGATGATATCCATGTTCGGATAGAAGGCATAGCGGCCCAGATACTTATACGAATAATGCCAGCCTCTTTTGTGGTGGGATATGTCGAGGTTGTCGTCCATTGGCACGATATGCCCTGTGGCGTGATTGATCGCAAAGCGCACCGTCGTGCAGCCGCCGTTGACCGAGTATAAAAAGAGCGACATCGGGTTGTCCGGCGCCATGAGGTGAGTGGCGTTTAGTTGACATCCTCCCCATGGCGAAAGCCAGGGGATTCGAGAGGATAACTACGCAGCGGTAGTGGATCTGCGGAGGGCAAGCTCCCCCACAAGGGCCTTGAGACTGTCCAGGAGAACAACCCCGTGGCCCTCATGATTCTCACTTGCCTGTCCATCCTCATTCGCACAACAGCGGCTCCGTTGCCCCTTATCCAGACACAAGACAAAGCCTGAGGCTTGTCTACTTGCCGCTTTACGTGGATATACCCGGTGACTTGCGCCCAGGAGTTGTCTATCTCCATCGTGGTATTGCCGGACTATGTCCTCCCACTCACCGAGGTCCGGACTGCAAAACAGCCCGAGATAAGCGCTAAACACATCTCTCTGCGCCCTGCACCCGCATGTGCACTCATGCAGTCTCTCAGACAGCTTCTTTTTCCGTCTGACACCGCATACGCACTTTTGGGAGAGAGCATTTCTTACGGGTATCTTCGTCGTGTCATCGCCGGCGCTTTCAGCCTTGCTAAATACCGTTTTCTGGAATAATGACGGCGCGTAGCTACCCACTGCCTTACCATAGTTCTTCTGCCAAGACCTGAAACTGACCTCCTCGGCCTTGAACGAACAACCCAAGGCGCAAAGGATATTGGCGAACTCATTGAGAAACGTCTTCCTTGTCTCCCTTACCAGCCTGTGAAGCTCCCTTATTCTGCCTCTCGTATCGAGATACGCCTTCGATACGTTCCACCTGAGGCGTTTCCTCTTCCTGATGGTACCGTCAGGATTGTAGTTATCCGGGTTGTTCGCTCTCCTTTGACGGTCGAGCTTCCTCCTGAGGACCCTGAGCTCCCCTCCGTAGTCCACAAGCTTACTGAAGATGGGCTGGAGAATAGCGATAGTATATTGTTCGTTCTTGAGAACTGCCGCTATGTTCCTGGGCCCGAGGTCCATTGATGCGGAAAATTGCTTGCAGAGACCCGCCTTGAGGATCATCTCCATGAGCACGCTGGTCTTGGGGTACTCCTCGATATCCGGCACAGGGTGTCTGAGTCTCAGCCTGTTTGTGGGCCTTCCCCCTTCGACAGTCTTCCGGATAATCTCCGAGTTCTGCTGGAAAATACTTTTGTTTTCCTCATAAACCTTCTCCATTGTCATCCCCCAGGGCCTAACATCGACGATGAACTGGGCATAGAAGACGTCCTTGCCCTTTACGATGCGCCTTACTATCCGGATATAGGCCACGTCGAAGGCTGCTGCGTTTTTGTAGTTCTCTATGATCTGATCGAGGTACCAGCTGTGGTAGTCGTGGTCCTTCCGGTAGTCCTCCACCAGGGGCATACTGAGAATCCTTTTCCCGGATATCCTGTACGTTATGGCTTTCTTATCGGGATCGAACATGAGACCAGTGGCTGTGGACTTGGAGTTTACCGAGGAGAGGATGTTGTCGAACCTGCCCTTGTACCTGAACCCCCTTGCCTTGCCGTAGAGGACCTTCGATACGGTATCCACCGCCCGGCCTGCGAGGTTCTGGGCAAACTGGGAGTTGAAGCCATACGTGAGATATCCGGCGTGGTCCTTGACAAACTTCTCGATCTCCGTGCGGGTGAAACCGTAGCGAGTCCTCACGATATCCCCAAGATTCCTATCCGTTTCAGACAGGGACTGGCCGGATTTCCTGAGAGTGCGCCTTGACACGAGGAGTTCCGTATATTCAGGGTCGGACCGGATCTTGTTGAGACGTTTGCCGCATTCCGACAGGGCAAGGTTATAGACGTTCTTCCCCTTGTCCAGCAGTTTCAGTATCTCCCGGTTGTCCGATATAGTGGTCTTCAGCTTGTATTCGATTGTTTTCCTCATTGTTACACGTTCTTTTGGTTCTCTATGTATTGCGTGATCACCGAAAGCGGCGCTCCGCCAACGGTGATCACGCAATAGCTGTTGGTCCAGAGAGTCGGCAGTCTTTTCCTGAGCGTGACAAACTCCCGTCTTAATAACCGGGAGGTATGGCCCTTAATGTTCTTGATAAGCCGGTGTATCCCAAATTGAGGGTCCACCTCGACCAAAAGGTGAACATGATCGGGCATAACCTCCATCTCAATAACGTCAGCCTTGAACTTCGCCGCCTGCTGTCTGATCAGTTGCTTCAGTCTTTTCTCTATTCCATCGACAAGGACCGGGCGCCTGTATTTGGGACACCATACGACATGATACTTGCAGGAATAGACCACGCTTTTATTCGATTTCAGCTGCTCCCTCTTACTCATACTTATACTATACAGCGCTTAGCTATATAATACCAGCAAAAAGATCGACGACACGCCTTGTATCCCCATGCATGAATCCAGGGGCTTTACGGCGCTTTCTTGGTGAGTCTGGGCTGCATGCAGGCAACCGGCATTCTGGCTCGCCTCGGACTCTCGGCAGCCCTGATGCCGGTCACATTGAGTATCGGCCGGTCGGGGAAGAGGGATTTCAGCTTCGACGACAGTATTGCCGATTTGAGCTCGGAGGTGCAGAAACGAAGCTTGGAGTCTGAGAAGGGCTTGATCAGCTTGACGCACGAAAGAGTCAGGTAACGCTTCAGATTACTTTCCCAGCGCGTTTCCCATCTCCGGGTGAGCCCTCCAGCCTTTCTCGCCACGACGACGAGTTCAAGTCCCAGGCGCCCGGAAAGACGCTCGCATACCGGCTGGCTTTCTTTCCACTCCACGTCCCCGAGGTTGCTGTGAATCAAAAGGCGCGGCCCCGAATGCCCGAGCCGATCCAGATAGTCCTTTGTTCTTATTGAGACGGCGGCGCTGTCTTTGCCCCCGCTTACGGCGAACGCCACGGGAACGTTTGTCGTAAGGAGCTGTTCTATCGCGGGTGTCGAGGCAATGCCCCATCGCTGCGGGCTGTCGAGTGCTGCCGGAGTTCCGGGTGCATCCATGGAAGCTCCTCAGCTTTCGCCGGTCTTTTCGCCGGCCTTCCCGTCTGCGACATTTAGCGCCTTCTGCAGCATACGGACTGCCCCGGCAAGGTCCCCGTTTTCCCACCTCTTCACGACGGCCCTGGCCGCATTAAGCAGCAGGGGCAGGGCTTTCTCCGCGTTTGTTTTGTAATGGATGAAGGGGCCGTGGACGCCGTTTGCGCCGGCCCTGAGCCATCTTCTCCTGGCCGCCAGAGCGTCCCGCTCGTTGTCGAACAGCACAACGCCGTCGTCATCCGAATAGAGGCTGCAGAAAGCCTCGTCCCGTTTCTTTCTTGGCGCCCTTTTCCCGACCGCGCAGCTCTTCCTGATCGAACTGTGTTTCATCGAAAGTCCTCCTTTTTAAACGGCATTGGAGTGCCTGTCCACAAAGAAGCTGCCGGAGGGCAGAAGGAGATAGTCCCGCCTTCCGGCCTTTGCCATCCGCCTACGCTGTGAGCTTCAGGGTGCGTTTCTGCCCGTCGCTGAGGGAAATGATCATCGCTTTGCCGAGGATGACTATTTTCTGGACCGTTGATATTCTGATGTCCGCAAGTGCCAGACCCTTCAGGAGATCCCTTCTCTCATAGGCGCCGGTGACGCGCATGATGTCCTGCTCAATGTCCTTCTCAAAATAATCCTTCTGGGTCTCATAGGTATCTGATCCGGAATCCTCGCTGTACAGTACGCTCTGAAAGACAGTGTCTGTAACGTCATACGCCGCGCCCGGTGTGTCGATGTAGACGAACGTGCCGTCACACCAGCCGTCGATCATGGCAAGCGCGGATATCTTTTTTCCCCCGCAGTGGATTTTCCGCGCCTTGAGCCACGAATAGTTTTCCTGCGCAGGCGCCTCGTCTGCCACAACGGTAAGGGCGAAGCCCATATCCCGTACGACGAGCCACGAAGGACAGTTCGAGCCAAGGTAAACCGAGTGGATGGCTCCCTGTGGAAGAAAGAGCCATCCCTCCATTTCCTCGCTGATAAGCCTGCGCAGCGTACGACCCTTGCCGTCCGGACGTTTGAGTACGACCTGTTCCACGTATTCGTTTACGGGCACTCTGTCGCCCTTATGCACGACCTTTTCTTCCCTCCCCTCGCCTGCCACGGTCAAGTCATGATAAGGCTCGGCGACCGAAACGAAAAACCTCTGAAGCCCGTCAAGCTCCCGTTGCGTGCCGATGGCAGCCATGGTGTGCATGAAACGCAGAGCGTCCTCATCCTTGTTGGCGGGGTCATTGATGAAGGCGATGCAGTATCTCGCCACCTGATCCCGCACGAAATCGTAGAACGCGCTCCCTTTCTCGTCTTCCTGGCAGGAACTGCGGATCGGCAGGACGGGGGTCAGCGGACAGCCGTTGGTCACGTTTATCCAGACCTCGGGAACATAATACGAATGGCGGCAAATCAGAATACCGTACCAAATGACCTTCATGTCTGCAAGGAGGGAAGCGGCGCTCTTCCGGCGAAATTCATCCGGCCTGATATAGACCTCATTTCCCTCATAGACTGTGGAGATAACGCAGTTTGATGATTTGAGGGCCTCTTTTCGCACATTCCCCTTATCGAGTGCATTGCCGTTGATGACAATGTCGAGGGGGAAGTAACGGAGTGAGGCCGGATCGCGTAATATCTCGTTTGCCGCCTTCATGGTCAGTTCAGCCCCGATGTAGAAGCCCTCCCCGGCGTCGCAACGGTTTACGGTATCGAACATGGTGGAGCGGTAATGTGCCGAGTTGAGGAATTCTTTACAGTCCACGGAGATCGAGCCGAAAACGCTTCTGACAAAAATCCGCTGCGCCACGGTCAGAAGAAACATCAACCCCCAGCCGGCGCTATCCTGATTTATATTTGTTTCTTCCGTCCAGCCGGAATCGGCGAGGATGAAAAGGGGCTCGACATGTTCGGCCCCGTGGCCGTCGTCCTTGACCGTCAGTGTGCTGCCCTCAAGGGCTATCGAAAGAGTCGAGGCGCCGCTTCTCTGCGCGTTCTGTGCAAGCTCTACAAGTATCGTCCCGGTGGAACCGAAGAACTTCCCGATTTTCTGGAACAACCTCTCTTCGTTGACTGATGAACGAGTCATATCAAACTGTCCTCCTGATATGTGTGGATGGATTTACTGGAGGGCCAAAGGCCTCCTTCAGGCGAAAAAGATTGCGTTGCCCGTGGGGCGGTTATGTGCGTAAAGAGGCACGAGTGCGGTCCGCGACAGGTCGTTACATATTGCGTAACGCTCTCCCTCGTCGCCGCCCCATTCCCTCCGGGCGTTGATATTCAGCATGGTCCGGATAGCGCTCATCGATGTAGGGACATCGGAGGAAACCTTCAAGGTGTGTGCTTCAATCGCCAAAGCATGACCCGACCAGCGCCATGGCCAGATGTACGGGGACGGCGTTGCCGATCTGCTTTGTGACCTCGCCGGCAGTTCCCACGAACTCGTATTCGCTTTCCTCGTCGGTAAAACCCATTGCGCGGGCCAGTTCCACGTTTCTGAGCATGCGAAACCGGATATCGACCAGATACGGCTCTCCCTCTATGGAGACCAGAGCCCCGTAAGGGGGCTTCGCCGTGTCGTCGACAGGGCTCAGCGTTGCATCGACCAACGCCTGGTTCTGTTTTGTGACCGTTACGAACAAGGGGTCTTCCGCCGATCTCACGCAGCTTCCGTTGCTGCCATACTGATCGGTCTGTACGATCATCGAACCTGTCTGTGAGACCCCCTTGATCGGGCTGAGGCGGGGTTCGATGATGGCCGGTTCTCCGCCCCCCGCCGTGATGGTCGGGAGAGGCTCTTCCACGTCATGAACCCTCCGTTTCGGGGCATTGAGCTCCGTCATGTCACCGTGCGCTACAGTGATAAGGCAGGGCTGGACTACCGCCCCAGCCCCATGTCCCGTGACAGCCGGCAGAGGCATTCTTACGTCATGGCACCTGGGCGACTGACCGTCGCGCTCGCCGAACTGCGGCACAAGAAAAGGTTCCACCAGACCAAACCTGTTGGATGCCCCCTGGGTTGCCAACGGTCTTTCCACGCTTCGGGAGCATCTCGCTTTGCCGCCCTTGGGGCCATAGAAAGGGGCTATGAAAGGCACGGTACTCGGTTCCACAAGGGCGAAGCGTGCTTTTGCGGTGACCGTATCCAGGGGCGATTCGGCGGACTTGCACGTTTCCCCGCTGCCGGAACCGTAATATGGGGCGATCAGGGGCTCGGCAACGGCGATATGTTTGGCGTGCGCCGTGAGAGTGGGCACCGGGGCGCCTATCGGCGAGGCTGTGGACTTCCCCTTCATGTTTACGATCACGGCCTCAGTGAGAGAGACGGCGCCTGCCCCGAGGATTGTCGGAAGGGGCTCGGAACAGGCCCGTGGAGCGCCTTTGCTGCCCTGAGACAAAGTGAAGGGCGTGATATCAGGCTCCACGAGATATCCCGCCCCTCTTGTGGTGGCGGTGGGAACGGGTTTTTCCACAGAGTGAACGCGAACTGACCCGTTGTCACCGTGTCTGTTCAACAAGAAAGGTGTTAAGACCGGTTCTGCCACGCCGACATGCTTCCCGCCGGCGGTGATCGTCGGCAAGGGCGCATTAATAGATGCAGCGCCCATATGCTGCCGCAGGACGACCAGAAAGGGCTCCGGCCAGCCGAACTTCTGCGCACCGGCATATATGCGTGAGAGGGTCTTGGGCGCAAGGGGTTTCTTCCTGGTGAAGATCGAATTGCCCGGGACATCCCAGTCAATGATCTCCTTGGCCGCGCGCCACCTCATTTTCCCGCCGAAGAGGTCCTCCCCGCCGTCTTTGAAATGGGTGGGCTCCGGCCACCGTATAGGCTTGCCGTCCGACCGGGCGATGATGAAGAGACGGCGTCTCGTGGTGGCATCGCCGTAGTCGGCGGCATTGACAATGCGATAGTCGACTTTGAAGCCGATACCCCTGAGCGCGTTGAGGAAGGACAGAAAGTATGTGCCCTTTCGCGACTGCAGAGGCCTCCCGGTCTTGATGTTGAGCGGGCCCCACTCTGCGAATTCCTCGACGTTTTCGATCAGAATGACCTTTACGCGCAGGTCCGTCGCCCATCTTACGACGTGCCACGCGCTCATTCTGCTTTGATCGTTCATGGGGCGCCCGCCTCTGGCCCTGGAATGATGAATGCATTCCGGCGAAGCCATCAACAGGTCCAAGTACCCCTCCGGGACGAGCTCGATCGGACGGGCGGAATCCAGATTGATACAGTAATGGCGCGCCGAGGGGTGGTTTTTCTTATGCGTCTCGATGGCAACCGGCCAGTGGTTGACACAGACCAGCTCCATATCGTAGCCCAGCTTCTGCAGGGCCTTGGTCGCCCCGGTGCTTGAACCTCCGGCACCGCAGAAAAGATCCGCCACGAGCAACTTGGGTTTGCGCCGGGGCGGTGAGACTGATTCAACACTCATCGGATTTCCTCCTTCGAAGAGAATATGAAAAGGGCCTTGGTGCGACCCAAAGCCCTTTGAGATGCGGATGTCTTTCTGTCCGGGCAATAAGAGGTGCGCCCCCTTAAGATTCCGCCCTTGCTTCAAGAAGAATCTTCGTGTTGGCGTCGATGACGCCGGCGAAGTGGAAGCCCTGGCCGCCGCAGATACGGCAGCCGGCTGTTTTCTGAAACGGATGAGTCGGACATCCCTTCACTTCCCTGCGCGAACGGAATTTCCTCTTATTGCAGCAGTCCGTCGGCTTATAAGGGTAAAAACATTTGCTTTCGAACTCGCATGACGTGCAGTTGCTGTTCATGTCCTCTCCTTTCTGGCAAAAAAGAGTTATCCAAAGTCCGGGGGGCCTTGAAAGCCGACGGGTAGATCCAAACGCGGCCTCTCGCAAGGGATATTACTTATGGGGGGGATTGAAGCGAAGTCGGGCGGCAGACGTCGCCCGCGCCGTGCTGCGTTGCACACATGAGAAGCCGAATCTGTCTTCATGTTCTTATCCCGGTTAATTTGCTTATGTGGCGGGCCCGGCGGACAGCCGCCTAAGCGGTCTTAGAAGATCCCCGCGATCTCCCTGCCGGCGATCTCCACCAGCTTGGCCGATGCCTTTTCGCTGCTCAGATGCACTTGCATGGCCTTTGCGGCAATGGCGGTATCGTAGGTCTTCACGCCCTCCCTGGAGCTGCTCACGGTTGTCGGGGTGATTTCGGATGCCGGCGCACTGGCGTGAGTGCCGATGCCTCCGGACGTCTGTTCGCCGCTTGTGATATCCGATTCGTGCACCTTCCGTCCGGTAATGTCTTCACCGCGAGCCAGCCGCTCGGTGATCCTGAGATCGACCAGGATCACTTCCGTGTTGACGCGGGTGGCCGCGTCGGCCAGGAAGCCCACCGCGCCGCCGACGAAACCGCCGGCCAGAGTGCTTGTTGCGCTGCGCCAGCCGCTGAGGCCAAGACCCGAAAGCGCGCCGATGCCTGTACCGCTCAGCGTGTCGCCGAAGGACATGCCCTGTTTCCAACGGCCTTCATAACGGATGTTGGCCTGAAGGATGTAGTCCGCCCGGGAAGGCATGTTTACGATCTGATAGCCCTTTTCCCGCAGACCTGAGGCTATCTCGGACCGCAGGTCACCGGTGATGTTCTGGTTGCGGCTGGTGTTATGGACCGAAAGATATACCGTCTTGACGTCCTTGTCGACCGGGGAGAGGAAGACCGTTTTCCCCATCGATACGTCCGTTTTCATGGTGCCGTAGTCCACCAGGTTCATGGTGGCGGCGCAACCGGCCAGAAGAAGACCCGAAACGAAAACCAGAAACCAGAGTATGGAGACTTTTGCTGTTTTTGCCATGAATCTCTCTCCTTTTTGTTATGAATTTGGTCTTGTGACCTTAAAAAGATATTACCGGACCCCTCGATGAGGTCCGGGCATTTCCGCGATAATGCATCGGCACTCCGATAAAAAGGCGGAGCGTATTGGGAAATGCCCCGTCTTCTACAGCAGCTGGGGAATCAGCCGACCTTCCTGAAGCTTTTCCTGCACGTGGGCCAGCCGCCGCGGTCGTGGCACCGCTCACAGGCCAGGGCGCTCGCCCTTCCCATGCGGCAGGACCTGGTGAAGTACTTCGCCCCAACGCGCAGAAAGACGTCGGCCTTTGTCCTAAGCGGTATGCCCGGACGCTTTGTCATCTCTGCGAGCATCTTTGTGTCGGAAACGATGTGTTTTGCGATGCCTGCCGCGATAAGCGAAAATCCCTTCATTGACCGAACCTCCTGAAACGAAACAGGCCGGCGGTTTTTCACCCAAGGGGCTACTTTCCGCAGGCCTATGAGGAAAAAGCGACTCGTTTTTGGGGAAATCAGGTGAAGTACCGTAATGGGGGAAATACGAAAAGGGGACGGAAATGACTACTTGTGCTACAGGGAAAACAGAGACTGAAGCGTGATACCGGCTCCTATCAACTGGGACGCAAGACTGTCAACCCGGGGCAATCCCGCCCCGAGGGTGTTCGACATGGCGGTCTCCTCGCTGGGGAACGATTCCGCCATGTCTTGGATGGCATCCTGATATTTGAAACGAATAATCATTGTTTTTCTCCCTTCTTGGGCCCGACTTGGCCGCAGAAGCCCATACTGTTAAAAGAGTAATGGTCACGGTCTTCGGCACCTCCTATGATGATATGGTCCATGACGGGGATATTGAGAACTCTGCCCGCCGCGAGCATCTTCTCCGTTGTTTCGTGGTCGTTGTTGCTGGGGGTAAGATCCCCTGAAGGATGGTTGTGCCCCAGGATCAGGGATTTGGCCCCGAAGTGAACCGCATTGCGGAACACCTCCCTTGCATGAATGATACAGGCATCGAGACTTCCCACGGCCACCAGCTCCGTGTACTTGACCTTGTTTTTCGTATCGAGGCCGATGCACCAGAAGTGCTCCCTGTCCTGCCCAATGGGGTCCACCGCCCCGAGCATCTCTCTGAGGACTTCCGCAACGTCGGCAGGACAGTGCAAAGATTTGCCCTTATATTCCTTGATAAGCATGTTCTAATCTCCTGTTTTTTTTTGCAGACGTGGAGGCGAGAAAGATGGCCGCCGTCTTTCAGCCTTAACGGTAAGTCGAGGGCAAAATCCTTCTGAGCGTGCGGCCTTTCAGCTCATAAGGATAACCCGTCGGGTTATGACAAAGCAGTCCCCTCTTTTTATCTTTCCATCGTCACTCATCGTGCCGATCGATTACGACATTGCCGCCAGGCTTTTCCCATACCTCGACCACGCCCATTGTTTTGCCCGCCGCCAAATCATAATCCGAATGAGAAAATCGTTTGGTAAGAGGAAAAGGCAACACATCTTCGCCTGACAATAGCCGCCAAAGCAACGCAGAGTGCGACGGATCCACGGGATGAGGATGTTTCTCATACCGGGCCGGCACCTCAAGCCATTTTTCAATGTGGCGCAACGCAAGTCCTGTTTCAGCATCTTTCAAGTGAGTTGCTTTACCCAACGGGAGTCGCTTTGTCCACGTCATCCACCTCACGAAAGGACCGAACAGACAAGACCCAGAGACACGCCCATGATCTCGGCTGCCGTCTGCTCGTCGTACTTCCTCACGAGTCTCCTTATTGCGGAGATTTCCTTCTTGGTAAGCATTGTTGCCACTCCTTTCCTGATAAGGTTATTCCAAGGAAAAAGCCCCGGAGGCTTCTCCGGTGCGCCCATGCCGGCAATCGCCTGGTCCGATTATTCCGGCCCCCAACAAAGGCCCCCTTGCTTTTTGCTACGGGGCGATGCGCAGTGCCTCGATCATGCCCTGTTTCGTTTTCGGCTGTTTGAGTCGGAGGGCGTGAAAGAACGCCCTTGTAACCTTGCCCTGCCAGTTTGAGAAGGCAAGCGCCTTTTCGGGGCTCTCCTCGTAGCGGCGCAGCCAGTTGCCCATGATACGCTCGCACTCTGCGTCGTCCCTGTTTTCGCCGGGGAACAATTCGATATAGGCGCGATTCAGTTCTTTCGCGGCCACGGTTTTCATCGGCTGCCCTCCTGATAGGAGCCGACCTGCGCGGCAAACGTGTCAATACGTGTAGTCATGTCAGATCTCCTTTCCTTTGATTTTCTGCCGGAACGGCCGACCGGTCCGGCCTCCGGGTGAAGACTGACGAGCTTGTCCAGTCCCATCACAAGCGCCCTGATGCCGCCGCCGGTTTGAGCGACCGTCAGCGGCTCCATAGAGACGAAGCCCAGTTGCAGGCGCACCCAGTCCGGGTCGTTAACCTCTCCATGGATGAAATTGGCGTGGTGAAGTTCTGCGCGCACACAGGCGTAATGTCCCGTCCTTGTCGTGATGTAGGCGGCCTTCCATCCTTCGGCATGGGAATGGGATAGCCACTCCCTGAGCAGCCACATGCCGTTTGAGCCTCGGACATCAAGGAGCAGGTAGAAACCGGGCCCTTTGGGTCCGTGGTCCGCCTTGCCGCCGCAGCTGCCGAAGGTGCGGCACCATGATGTCTCATTGAGACGCTGGACGAGGGCCCGGACTGAGTTGTCAATAACCGAGAAATCGATACGATCTGGCGGCATCGGTAACGACTGCCTGAACGCCTGCCCGCTCCAGACACCGCCTGCCTGTCCTGTTTTGCGCTGCTTCATCTGACAGTCTCCTTGTGGCTGGGCAGGACCACGGTTGCAGAGAATCCTCTTGGGTCCTGAAGCGCTGCCCTTGCGTCTGTGCCGCTCTGAAGTACCGTCCTCATGTCGTTCTCCTTTTGTGATGTAATAGTTGTTGGAAGGCGAAGGGTCCGGAAACACGCCTCGCAGCTTACCGGCAAGCCTCCTGGACGTATCGCTATGACGGCCTGCTCCGTTACGGCGTACGCATTGTGAAAGTTGCTGCGGACCGTTATTTAAAACAGCAATAGCGCCTCGGGCTCCGCCGGTGTCTCAGGGGACGTGATAACGGCTTCCTCGGGGCTCAGCGCGTAATCGTACAGGGATTGGTTGTCGAGCGTGAAAAGACCATAGTTCTCCTTTATCGACGTCCGTCTCAGGATATCGTCATAGAGCGCGAGACTTTTCTCGTTTACGCTTATGATCCCCTGGTCAAGGAACAGCCGGAACGGGTAAGTTCGCGAGATCCGGCGATACGAGAGCATGCGCTGGAGTCCCCCTTGTAACTAACACTTTCCAAAAAATGGTAAATAGTGTAGATTATTCTTGGTATCAACTATGGGGAAAGTGGAGGCTCATGTGACTAACATGCAAAATTCGACCTTATCTGGGCGGTTATCGTCTGACATATGGGGACTAACATCGGCTCTGCAATGTTACCCCCATTTTCGTTCAGATAATAACTGGCTGAGTCGAATTATTAAAACAACATAAAAAGACTATTATCATACAGCTAATATCAACAAGGGAGGTCGTGAAGATGCGAATTATCAAGTCATTGGCAACGGGTTTCATTCTTATGATATGTCTCATAGGCTGCGGCAAGAAGTCGGCACTTGAAGGCAAGGTGGTAGACGGCAAGGGTCAACCAGTGGCTAGCATCAAGATAATTGCCAAACAGATCCAGCCGATAAAGGGATACGAACAGTTTGAGGCAACATCCAGTTCAGACGGTGGCTTCAAATTCGGTAAACTTTTCCCCAATTCCGAGTACGAGTTGGTTGCCCATACAGATAAATACCTTACAGAGCCTAGTCGGATTAAGGTGGAGAGTGGGCCGGAGGGGCAGACCAGGCTTCTTCCTACACCATTGGAACTCCGCTTTGCTACCCCGAAAGAAGGTGTTGTGCTTGATACCAAGACAGGCTTGATGTGGGCAAGGGATGCCAATATCGCCGACAGAAAAATGAACTGGTTTGAGGCCATGACCTGGGCACAACAGTTGAATTATGCTGGCTATAGTGACTGGCGTTTGCCCTCAAAAGAAGAATTGGAAACGTTGGTGGATAACCGCGGGAAGTCACTAAAGGAATTTGCCAATGTTCAGCCCGACGGTTACTGGTCCTCTACTTCCAACTTTGCGTACAGCGCATGGGTCCTCAGTATATACTACGGCCACATGGTCGACATCAATAAGACTGCCAGCGTCCTCTGCGTGTGGCCTGTTCGCGGCGGACGGTAGGTTATTAGATTCTTTGATAATGTTTGGGGTCTGGGAGCAACCTCCCTCAGCTCAGCGTGCTGGGCTGTCGTGTGCCAGTTCACAAGAAAACTAACTCAGGTGACGTACTTGCTAAGTCCGCAGAAACTGGCAAAAAATGGTACAAGGATGACTACTCCAACCAATAGGACAATAATAACGGCATAAGTTGACGGCTACATAAACCAAGGCATCAAGGAAATTAAAGACTCTGGAAATGAAGGCAACAGAGAATAACAGATGACGGCAAAGACGAAAAGAAAAAGAAGGGGTCAGTGACATTTTGGCGCACCGTCTTTGAGTGATGACTTAGTTGACTTGCTGTGAGTTCCAACCTGCGGGTCGAGAGGGACAAGCCCTCACCCGCGAGTTACTGTTAATTACTTTTGACAACTGTTAAAATTGCTGACGGTCTTCTGGTGAGGACTTGGAGGCGTTACCCTCGTTTCAACATAGCGATATTTCTCGGGGACCTGGCACTGCGTCCTACACGTAACCTACTCGATGGCATTCTCACCACCCGTCATTTGCCAAAAAATATCCTCCGCCTGTGGATGCGAAAAGGATATCTATCGCAAAAATGCTTTATCCTTTGTCATTCCATGTTGCCCCGTCTTAAAGAACTATCTTGTCAACAAGAGGAATTTGTGTTATAAAATCTCACTATTATCTTATTCAAGGAGGAAGGGTTTATGGCGAAGGCAATGACGAAGTCCCAGATTGCAGATCATCTGGCAAAGAAGGCCGACATCAAGAAGGTCCAGGCGGTCACTGTTCTCGATGAAATCGCAAAGCTTGCCTGCAAAGAGGCAAAGAACTCCTTTACGCTCCCCGGCATCGGAAAAGTGGTGCTTGTCCAGCGCAAGGCAAGGATGGGCAGAAATCCGCAGACCGGCCAGGCGATAAAGATACCCGCAAAGAAGGTCGTGAAATTCCGCGTCGCAAAGGCAGCTAAGGACGCTATCCTCGGCAAGAAATAATTTCAAGTTAGTTTAAAGGGTCAATTAACGCTGGGCATCTCAATATTCCCTGCAGTGAGTCGTTGCGCCCCGAAAAAAGAGCAGCAATGATAAAGCAGCCAGGAACCCGGATAAGGAGGACGATATCATGAGCAATCTAGCCAAATTACTGAAAGAAACCATAGAGCGCACCGCCAAAAAACAGGCCCGTTCGGAAACTGAAGTGCTGCGAAGAGCATCAGGCCAGCATCGGAAGATTATCGCCGAACTGTCCGCACGAGTGAAAGACCTGGAGCGGACAGTAGCAGAGCTTCAAAAAAGGCTTCCGCAACAGACATTGAGCTCGGAGCAAATTAAAGAGGGGAATCTTAGGTTCTCGGCCAAGAGGTTACAAGCACTGAGGAAAAAGCTAGGGCTTACCGCAAAGGAGTGCGGTGCTCTTATCGGTGTGAGCGGCTGGACTGTAGGGAGCTGGTAGCGTGGTCAGGCCCGTCCGAGGAAAGAGCAGATTGCTGCCATAGCGGGTCTTCGGAAAATTGGTAAACGTGAAGCCCAGAGGCAAGTAAAGGAACTTACTCAGGCATAGCGGCTATCTCGTAAGTCGCAGGACCATAGGGCTGGCGATATAGCAGTTACCGATTGCGGGGTGTACCGCCGGTTATGTAGAGCTCAACATAACGCCAGTAACTGTGAATGGCAAATGGTGGAGTTACTGTGACAGGTTATTTTGGTAATCGTTGCAGTATGACAGAGTTTTTAGGTTTTTCCGCGCAGGAGTTCTGTCAGATCGTCTTTTGTCAGTTCAGCATCTCTCAGAATCTTGGACAACAAGCCGGGACCGATCGTCTCACCTGTATGAGTCGGAACCACGGTAGCTCGACCATCCGGATGACGCAAAAATACATGACTGCCTTTTTGTCTCACCAACGCGAAACCGTCTTTCTTCAGAGCTGCCACCATCTGTTTCCCGCTGACAGATGGGAATTTGCTCATATGGCGATTTTTTGGACGCCTACAAGATGGGTTGAGGGCAATTCTTTCCCTGTTCCAGCAACTTCAAGGCAGAGTTGAATAGCCTCCCTCGTTCTCTCCATAAGCTTGTCCAGAGATTTGGCCTGAGTGTGACAGCCGGGAAGTTCCGGGACTTCCGAAACATAATATCCTGCGTTGTCTCGTTCAATGATCACGGTAAATTCTTTAGACATAGCCGTCTTCTCCCGCTGATAAATTCTGTAACTGAGGCAACTTCTTTAACAAATTATAACATGTAATGGCATCAAAGGGATGCGCGACTCATCAACGCTTGGCATAATTTGCCACTGGCTCAGGATAACCGCCGGAAGTCCTCGAAAGATTCCGTTTTCCGAAACTGCGGACTTCGTCCCGCAAAGACTATTTCACGCTTGTTCCTTGGACAGATGATGCTGTCATACCGTGGCTCCCGCATGTTTCAAACGGTATTCGACAAAAGAAGAGCATCTTCCTGGATAACGAAAGTTTTGTCCCGTACCTCATATGGTCCAGCCAGGATAAATGTCGGCGGCCGCTATCTCGACTGCACCGACAAGTCCTCAAAACCGAGCCAGCCGCAAGATCATTCTTTCCAAAGGAAACATGTCTTTCCGTGGCACAGGGTTCCCCGCGATGTACGAATAAGCGTCATTCAGCTGCGATAGTTGCTGAATGACGTGGGAAGAACTATGCCGCGGCGCCGGTTATGGCAATTCAATCAGATCGTCGGGGTTTTGATATTGATGATAGCGAAGATTATTGAG
>JBJKPE010000084.1:0-3747 GCA_046706685.1 Thermodesulfovibrionales bacterium
GGGAGATCAAGACGACCCTCCAGAACAAGCTTCACCGAAATGCAGGACCGGAAGACCTTATAACTTCGTCCCGCCTTCTGAAAAGAATTACGTCCCCGGCTGCGGACTATCCTCCCTCCTTCGTCGAGGAATTCAAAAAGTTCCACCGCGAACTGGAGGAGTTCTTCAACGCCGGTTCTCTCGATGAGCGGCTCACCTCGATTGCGGAGACTTCAAGCGAAAGGGAAGCCGGCATCATAAAACATTTTCTGGATGACAAGGCATCCTCTGAAACGACCGCAGACTTAATAACGGTCTTCGAACTTCTCACACAGCTCCGGAAACTTTTCTCCGGCCGGCTGCACGGGAAGGATGATTCCGAAGCTCAGCAGCTGCTTGCCGCCGATATCGGCATGGAGGATTTTTCATTTGCCCTCTTGAGCAGGCTCTTCAACGATTTCGTACTTCAGGCAACAGTTCCATGGCAGACCGCACTTCACTGCCTCGGTATGACGGTTGAAAACCTGCGCATCAGCGGGTTCGATCAGGAGGAAACCGGGGCCATCGTCTCGGAGGTCGGCAGATGGAGAAAGGACTTCGACGAGGGCAGCCGCAACCAGCTTCTCAGGCTCAAGGCAACGGTCGACAGGTGTCTGAGGCTCGCCGAAGTTTACACACGCTCGATACTGTCTCTCTTCCCGGAAAGGGCTGAAAGACTCGGCCGCGCTCTGGGCGTCGACCGGAGGGCTATAAGTGTATTCACCGAATCAGAAATAAGGAGCCACCCGGTTTTCCAGCTCTCGAAGCTCGCCGAGTTTCTCCTGCGGAATATCAGGCAAAAAGCGGCCCTTCCAGCCTGGGACATAATCGTCCCTGGACAGGTCTCCGGCATACTGAAGGCTGCATCAAACCTCTCCGGTCTGTCGGCGGCCCCTGCCCGGCCGGTTATCGCCGTCATCGGGAAGATTGAGGGGGATGAGGAAATACCGGCGGAAGTTAAGGGAATAATAGTTCCCGACGAGACGCCGCACCTTTCCCACCTGGCGGTCCGCGCCAGGCAGGGCGGGGTTGTCTTCGCCGTCTGCGAGGATGAAAAGCTCTTTGCCAATCTCCACACCCTCAAGGGAAAGACGGTTACCTTCGACGCCAGAAATGAAGATGCGCGGTATACCGTTTCACGGGGCCGGACGGAAGAGACCGGAAAGAGGCCACCGGCAGCTCGTATCAGGCTCCCGGCCGTGGTTATGACCGGGGGAAGGAGGCTTCTCAATATTGAGCAGATTACCCTCGAAAGCGGAGGGGGCAAGGCCTTTGGAGCAAGGAGGCTCGCCGAACTGTCGCATATCGCTGAAGCAGGTTTCCGTACGCCTTCGTGCGCGGTTATACCCTTCGGGACGCTTGAAGAGTCGTTGCAGGGAAGCACCGGGCTCGAAAGCGAATATGAATCCCTCATCCGGAGACTGGACGCCGACACGGAAGGGCGAGAGAATATCCCGGCCAGGATAAGGGAGATAATCACAGAGACCGAACCGGCGGAGGAATTATTGCGCGCACTGGAAGAGTTGTTCGGACCGGAAAAGAGGCTGATGGTCCGTTCCAGCTCAAACTGCGAAGATCTGGAGGGACTCTCGGCGGCAGGCCTTTACGAAACCGCAGCAAACGTGCCTCCCTGGCGGGCGGGAGAAGCTATCAAGTCCGTCTGGGCATCCCTCTGGACGACGAGGGCCGTAATTAGCAGGACGCGCCTCGGGATTCCCCATAAAGACGCCCGCATGGCGGTCCTGATTCAGGAGATGATAATACCTGAATACTCGTTTATCATGCATACGGTAAACCCGGCAACAGGAAGACGGGATGAGGTATATATAGAGCTGGCAGCAGGACTGGGGGAGACTCTCGCCGCCGGTAAAGTGCCCGGGGCACCTTACCGCATGGTTTGCGGCAAGAATACCGGAGTCGTGCGGATGCAGTCCTTCGCAAGCTTCAGCCGGGCCTTCGTGCCGGGGTCTCCGGGTGAACTGGCAAGGAGGGTAATGGATTATTCCCGGACAGCGCTCTCGACCGACGAAAGACTCAGGACAGTCCTGGGGAAAAGGCTGATGAATGTTGCAGCCTTTGTGGAGAAGAACCTGGGCAGGCCGCAGGACATCGAAGGCGTTATCTCAGGAGAAGATATCTGTCTTGTACAGTCCAGACCACAGCAGGGGGTAAATTGAAGCGGCACATCACAGTCGGGGAGATAAAGTCAGTCTCCTGCCCCTCCATACTGGCTCTTTTCCAAAAGAGGATAGATGGTGACGATGCCCTTTTGCAACTGGCAAGCCTCCGCTTCAGCCAGGCCGGGCTCGGGACCGAATTCTATGCGGAAACGCCTGGAGTACTAGAATATCTCCTTAAGTTCAAGCCCCACCCCGAAACGCCGGCGGTCGTTCATCTGGAACGCAGACTCGATCTCCTCACCGGAGTTGGGCGTAAGACTGTCACTGACTTTGCTGAGAAGGCAGCCGGTCGCGTCTTCGGTCTGGTCGTCCACGATCAGGCTGAAACAGCCACTCGATTCGACGATTATGCGGAGGCCCTGCGGGAACTGGACTCCTCCTTCCGCGAAAACGGTCTGTATCTGTTTATAGAATATGCATCCGGGCTGGATACGGAGGTCTTCATAAATCTTTTCAGACGGATTAAGGCTCTCAAGAATATCAGCGCCTGCATCGACACCGGTCACGTCGGAATATGGAAGACGCGCAGGGTGTTTTCGCAACTGCACCCCGGCATGGATGTCTGTAATATAAGAACTTACGACCCGGGGCTGAAGAATCTCATGGAAGACGTCGCCTGCGCTTTAGGCGCGGCATTGCCGGAAACGCTTCGTATAATCGGGGAATTGGGCGCAATGGGCAAACCGATCCATTTCCACCTCCATGACGGTCACCCCCTTTCAGCCTCCAGCCCCTTCGGCGTATCGGACCACATGAGCTTTCTCGATACGGTCCCCCTGCCCTTTGAGTCCAGTGGGGGCAGGTCTATGGGTCTCATGTACGGTCTATCGGGGCTTTCATCGATCGTCGGCATGCCGCTCAGACTCCTGCCTCCCGACAGGATATCCTTCTCCCTGGAAATACATCCCGGCAACGGAAGGATTCCACTTGACGACGCTTCGCATCTCTTCGGTCACTGGCGGGACAGGACCAACGCCGAAAGGATGAACTTCTGGCTCGCCGTGCTCTCTCAGAATAAAATGCTCGTTGAGGAGGCGTGCAGACATTATTACGAACATTGCAAGCCGGACTGAACTTTTTTTATATGTGACAGGGAAAATCCTGATAGATTACTAAAGGAGAAAGATTATGAGGCCACCTGAAAAGATGATCATTTATAACCTCTTCCCGCTGCTGGCAGGCAGGTTTTCCGACTGGGAGAGGCACCTGACGCGCGCTGCCGGAATGGGCTTCAACTGGATCTTCGTCAACCCCATACAGGTGACGGGGAAGTCGGGGAGCATTTACTCCATTGCAGACTATTTTGACTTCAACACTCTTTTCCTGGACAAGGAAAGCTCCGCTGCTCCTCGCGAACAGGTAAAAGCGGCTATCGACTCGGCGGAGAAGATGGGTCTCAGGGTGATGGTGGATCTGGTAATCAACCACTGCAGCGTGGATTCGAATTTACTTAAGGACCATCCGGAGTGGTTTGAATGGGAAGGCAAGGGTCGCGTAGCCCATCCCTTCGCCGACGAAAACGGAAAGAGGGTGGTATGGAAAGATCTGG
>JBJKPE010000085.1:0-19656 GCA_046706685.1 Thermodesulfovibrionales bacterium
GGGGATATTCTGACCACAAAATACCTCTCATCCGGATCGTCGATCCTGATTTCGGCGGTCACCGGCAGGAGGTCCCTGCGCACCTCGTCCATGGCATCAGAGAACTCCCGGTTTCTCACCACCTCGATATACTGCCTCCCCGCCAGGGCCGACTCTCCGAAAAACTCCCTGGCCGAAGAACTCGAAAGCTGGATTGAGCCTTTTGAATCAATTATGAGCAGGGCGTCCGGTATACTCTCCAGGATCACGTTCAAACGTTTCTTTTCCTCTTCGCTGTTCGCTATGGTGCCCTGAAGGTGCGCCGACATGGCATTGAGATTTCCGGCTATCTCATCGAACTCTCCCGCCTTTTCGAGATGGAGACGCTTGTCGATCTCCCCCTTTGCAAGGGACTTCGAAAAATCTGTCAGTTCTCCGCATAATCTCCTCAGGTGTTCAGTCTGCCAGACCGAGAACAGCCACGTCGCCAGCAGAATCATGACCACCACCAGGACCATCTTTATCCGGAACCGGTTGACCGCCTCGTCTATCTCCTTCAGGGGGACTGCAAGCCTCACAAACCCCGCGAAAATCCCGTTCCTCACGATTTTTTTTGCGACGTAGAGAAAGTCATAGTTCAGAGTATGACTGAGCCGCACGGAGGAGCCGCTCCCGGCAATGAGCGCCTGCTGGATCTCGGGCCGGCGGGCGTGATTTTCCATAAGCGGGGATTCCGCGTCCGAATCTCCGATCACCTTGCCGTCGGGCCTTATCACCGTAACCCTGGTATTGCCCATTCTTTCCTTCATACCCTTGCAGAGGGCGTCAATGTCGGCCTCATCGAAAGGGATGGAATCCGACATGAGGTTTATCCTGACCAGGAGGTCTCTTTCGAGGTCCGCCTCATAGCGTTTTCTCACAGCCGCCGTAAGGTAGATTTCGATAAAAAAAACGGCGAGGACGAGGACTACTGCATAGAGAACAAAAACGCGACGAAATACACTTTTTTTCATGATTTCTCCCCGACTACCGTCTTCGTCTCCACCCTTTACTTATATCATTACTGCCGCAGGCAGGCAAACCGGCGGATGGATCACAGGATCCTCTCCACGTCTTCGCGGGCTACGCCTCGCTGTATTCTGACCCTCCCTATCCCTTCGGGCAGGACAAACCTCAGCTCTCCGGCTACCGTCTTCTTATCGAGCTCCATGGAGGGAAAAAGAACGGCGGGGTCGATATCCGCCGGCAGTTCGAAGGGCAGGCCGTAAGACCTGACAAGAGACTCTATCCGCCCGGACTGCTCCGCGCCGATAAGACCCTTTGCCTGGGCAAGCCTTGCCTCCAGGCACATGCCTATGGCCACCGCCTCGCCGTGAAGGTGTTTGCCGTAGCCGCCCGCCGTTTCTATGGCATGGCCTATCGTGTGGCCATAGTTAAGTATGGCCCTCATCCCGGATTCCCTCTCGTCCCTGGAGACAACCTCCGCCTTTATTTCGCACGACCGCCTTACTATATTAGCAACGGAGCCGTCCTCAAGGCCCAGAACCTTGTCTCTGTTTTTTTCGAGAAAGACAAAAAACTCCTCGTCCCAGATCACGCCGTACTTTATAACCTCCGCGATCCCCGCCAGATACTGTCGATCAGGCAGACTCTTCAGTGTGCCGGTGTCCGCCCACACGAGTCTCGGCTGCCAGAAAGAGCCTATCATGTTCTTCCCCATGGGGTGGTTCACCCCTGTCTTTCCACCCACGGAACTGTCGACCTGAGCAAGGAGGGTAGTGGGCACCTGGACGAAATCTATGCCCCTCATATAAGTCGATGCCGCAAACCCGGTGATGTCGCCTATCACCCCGCCTCCGAGGGCCAGCAGGGCCGACCTTCTGTCAAGCCGGGCCTTCAGGAGTTCCTCGTAGATCTTTTCCACCCAGGCGAGGTTCTTGTACTCCTCACCGTCGGGGATGATGATCTCAGTCAGTTCGAATCCCGAGTCCGCTATCGATTGCGAAACGGTCTTTCCATAAAGGCCGTAGACCGTCGGATTGCTTACCAGCGCCAACCTTCCGCTGAACTCGAATTTTTCGAGGGCCTTTCCGATTTCGGCAAGCATCCCTCCGCCTATAGCGATATTATAGCTCCTGTCCGCCAGGTCCACCCTTATCTTCTGCATCTGAATATCTCCACTATTTCCTCGGCGACCTGGATTGGAGTCTTGTTCTCGGTGTCGATAACCGTCCCGGCCTTCTCATAAAACGGTCTCCTGAGTTCCAGCAGTTCCTTTATCCTCCCCAGAGGGTCCTCCACATTAAGAAGTGGCCTGTCGGCGCTGCCGGCCGTTCGGCCGAGTATCGTGTCGGGGCCGGCGCTAAGGCAGAAGACCATCCCTTTTTCCCTCAATACTGCCATATTTTCCTCCCTCAGGACCGCACCGCCGCCGGTTGAGATGATCAAATTCTCCATACCGCCTATCTTCCTTATCATCTCACTCTCGATCTCCCTGAAACGCTGCTCGCCGAAAGCGCCGAAGATGTCGCTTATTTTCATCCCCTGCCCGGCCTCTATTTCGGAATCTATGTCTACGAGCTTCATGTCGAGCAGCCGGGAGAGTTCCTTCCCGACCTCGGTCTTGCCGGTCCCCATGAAGCCGGCGAGCACGATATTCTTCGCCCCGCATTTCATGGCTTCCCCCATCAGGGCTGCGGCCTTTTAATCAGAGAGACGTAGTTATCGAAATTTTGTCCCGTCTCTTCAGCGCTGTCTCCCCCGAATTTATCAAGGAATGCGTCTGCCGCGACGAGGGCGGCCATTGCCTCGGCGACCACCGCCGCCGCAGGCGCCGCGCAGACGTCGGAGCGTTCGTAAGCGGCCTCGAACGGCTTGCCAGTCCTTATGTCCACGGAACGCAGCGGTTTCCTGAGCGTGGGGATCGGCTTCATGGCAGCCCTGACGATCACCGGCATCCCGTTTGTCATCCCCCCCTCGATGCCTCCGGCATTGTTTGTCTTACGATAGAAGCCTCCGGCACGCTTGCTCGCGTCCAGCTTCCTGCTGAAATATATCTCGTCCATCACTTCCGATCCCGGCCGCTCTCCCATTTCAAATCCTGCGCCTATCTCGACCCCCTTTATAGCCTGTATGCTCATCACCGCCTGGGCCAGCCTGCCGTCAAGCTTCCTGTCCCACTGGATATGACTCCCAAGTCCCGCCGGGAGGCCCGTGATGAAAACTTCGAATGTCCCGCCAAGGGAATTGCCTTCCTTCGCGGCATTGTCTATAGCCCTTGTCATCCTTCCCGATGTGTCGGGTTCCGGGCACCTTACAGGGGATCTCTCGGCCTTTTCGAACTTATCCATGAGAGTCTTCACGTTCGCGGTATCGCCTCCATCAGCGGCCTTTTCGCCTCCGATGCCGGTAACGTAACTACCCACCCTGATATCGAACAGTGACAGGAACTTTCTGGCCACCGCCCCGAGGGCCACACGCATAGCCGTCTCGCGGGCGCTCGACCTTTCGAGGATATTGCGGATATCACTGTGGCCGTATTTGAGAGCGCCTGCCAGGTCTGCGTGCCCCGGCCTCGGACGCGTTACGGGATCAATCGAATTCTCATGCCGGGCCTCAGGGGACATGCCTTCCTGCCAGTTCTGCCAGTCCCTGTTCTCGACAAGCATGCTTATCGGCGAGCCGATTGTCTTGCCCCAGCGGACGCCTGCGATTATCCTGGCGCTGTCGGATTCTATCTTCATCCTTCCGCCCCTGCCGTACCCCTGCTGTCGTCTGTGCAGCTCCCGGTCTATGTCCGCTGAAGAGATCGGCACCCCCGCCGGTATGCCTTCAAGGATCCCGACCAGCGCCTGCCCGTGGGATTCACCTGACGTAAGAAACCTCAGCTTTGTCATGTATGTGATCTGTCCTTTCCGGATGCCGGCCGGCGTCCGTGATCTGCCCGGAGAGCCCGCGGCGTCTTAAATTATATCATAAATCCCAGAAACACCATATTCGCAAGAAAGTGGAATATGGTCGAAGGAAGAACGTTGGATGTCTTCATGTAGAGGAGTCCCATGACGAGTGAGGGGAAGAAGGTGAGAGGGGCGTAGACAGCTCCCCCGAACAGGAGTAGCGGTAGGTGGGACAGGGAAAACATAAGGCTCACAATAACCACCCCCATGACATTGTTTCCAAGTATGTCCTGAAGGAACCCCCTGAAGAAGACCTCTTCCGGGAAGGAAACCAGGAAAAGCTGCGTCATGGCCATGTGGAGTGACAAGGGTCTGAGGCTCTTCTCTGTGTATAACCAGATGAACACGGGAGCAAGGACGGCGAGCGAAACCCAGGCCCCGAGAATTATGTGTCTCACAGAGAAAGAGAAGTTGATCCTCTCCCTCAAAAATATCGGAACGGCCGTGAGAAAAAGGGGTATCGCATAGGCAAAAGCGCGGAAGGAAAAGGCATGGGCGGCAAAAACGATGAGGAGCAGAGTCACGTATGCAAAAAAGGCTTTCTTCTTCATTTCATGCGAAACAAAGAGAGGGGCCGAAGCCCCTCTCTTCTCGTCAATAATCCGGCTCAGCTAACTATCTCAGGCCTTCCTGCGCCTGATCCTTTTCAGAACGAAGAGCAGGATCAGGGGCAGCATGAACACGGCGATGTCCCCGAGGGCGGTCGTGTTGCCCGGCCTCGATGCAACGGAACAGCCGCCCCCGCTCCCTCCTCCCGTCTCTGTGGCAGGAGGGGCCGACCCGGCTGTGGTCACGGTGGCCTCGTTGCCGGGGCTGTCAAGAGACTCGCCTATATTGTTGAAGGCCCTCACCCGGTATGTGTAAGTGGTGGACGGGCTGAGACCGGAATCGGAGTAGGTCGCTGCATCCGGCCCGAGGGTCTGGATCTGCACGTAGTCGCCATCCCCTGTTTTTCTCTCGATCGTATATCCGTCCTCGCCGGTCGCATTGTCTGTCCACGACAGCGAAACTTCCGAAGGCAGCTTTGACGAGGCCGCAAGGCCCGTCGGGGCAAGGAGAGAAGAAAGCGCCTTGTAGGCATCGACCCTTCCACCCGTCTGCACCCAGCCGTCAAGAGTGGGCAGCACATCCACATACCTGAGGATAGTGGCACGGATTTGCGAGGCGGTGAAATTCGTGTAGTAGCTTTCCAGAAGACCTGCAAGGCCCGCGACATGAGGCGCGGCCATGGAAGTACCGCTGCAGAAATCGTACCCTGTGAAGAAGGAACCCGTGCAGAGGGAGCTGAAGGAGTCCGCGATGCCAATCGTCGGAACCGTGCTCAGGATGTAGACTCCCGGCGCAGCGACCTGGACAGAATTCGGCCCGAAGTTGCTGAAGGACGCCCTCTGGTCGTTCTGGTCCGTCGCGGCGACTGCTATAATATTGGGCAGACTGTAGCCGGCCGGGTATTCAGGGAGAATGTCGTTATTGTCCCCTATGGTGTCGAGGCTGCCGTTGCCGGCGGCAGCGACAAACAGGACCCCTGCGTCGCCTGCGGCGCTGATCGCGTCATGCTCGTCCTGCGAGAACGTGTCACCTCCGTAACTTGCATTTATGACCTTCGCGCCGTTGGCCACTGCGTACTGAATGGCCGCCACCTCGTCGGCGGTGTCGCCGCAGAAGGCATCAGCGCTCCCGCACGCGTCGGCACCGAGCTGAGAAATGAATTTCAGAGGCATTATCCTGACCTTCCACATGACACCGGCTATGCCGAGGCCGTTGTTTCCGACCGCCCCTATGATGCCTGAAACATGTGTGCCGTGCCCGAGATCGTCCATGGGGTCGTTCGTGTCAGCCGGGAAGTTCCATCCCTCGCAATCGTCCACGTAGCCGTTCCCGTCGTCGTCCTTGCCATTATTGCAGTCCTCTTTCGTATTGGTCCATATATTGCTGACGAGGTCCGGGTGGTTGTAATCGACGCCGCTGTCGATAACGGCCACGATAACGTCCCTGCTGCCCTGTGTTATGTCCCAGGCCTGAGGCATTTTGATATCGGCGCCCTGCGTGCCGCTGGCATATAAGCCGGTATTGTTCAAGGCCCACTGCTGCGGGTTGAAATATTGGTCGTTAGGGACCATCTTCGGGTATCTCAGATAATTCGGCTCTGCATAGAGGACGTTGGGGTCCTGCATGTACTTTGCAATCGCTTCCTTTACGGAAACGCCTTCAGGGAGCTTCACCTGTTCGGCATTCACGATCGAGAACCTCCTCATCGCACTGGCGCCGACAGCCGCGTTGGCGCGGGCAGATGCGGCAGAGCTGGTCCCGGTCTTATACCGGACGAGAAGTTCGCCCTTCTTATAGGGGCCCTTGTCGGCCTCCGCAAGGATAGACTTGACCGTCGCGACAGGAGCTTTGACAGAGGCAGCCTGGCTTACTGCAGCGGCCTTCACTCCCGGCGAAGAGAGGCTAGTCGTCGCGTTGCTCCCGCAGGAGACGAGCGCAAGCGGTGTAATAAGTGTGATAAAAAAATAAATAAACCTTTTCGTCATCTGCCTCTTCCTCCTTTATAAAGGGGCGGGCGATGTGCCCGCCCCTTGAGCAACCGAACAAAACTACAGATGTACTTTAAATGTAACAGGCGTTGCTATTCCCCCCACATTGTCGGTAGCAGTGAGCTGGCATGTTGCCACATTACTACTTCCGGTGGGGGCATCCGGATCTATGGTATGCGTAGCCCCACTCGCAGCCAGGACCCACGGTCCGTTGTCCGCCGTTGAGCTCTGCGGTTGGGTAAAACTTGTATATGTGGTGGCTCCAGGTTGTCCCGGCAGACAGTTTATTACCGACACCGTATAAGGTGGAGTGCCGCCGATTACAGTAAATGTTATGTTGTCGACAGAACTGGTATCAGGATTCGCCAGTCCTATCACATCCGGCTTATTGACACTCACCGTTATTCCGGTTGTCTGCGGGAATATCAGGAGTTTTGCTGTAGCAGTATTCCCCGCATTGTCATAGGCAGTCAACGTAACTGTCGTCGGCGCGGAGACGTTGGTAATGTTGTATGCGTAAAACTGGAACGTTAACGGAGTCGATCCTGAGAGGGACCACGTGCCATTCGGAGTCAATGCCGGCTGGTCCGAGATCACATAGTAGGGGCCTGTGCCGCCCAAAATAGTTGCCGTTACACGATTCGAATAATTGACCGTATCAGGACTGGGCAGGCCGATCACGTTCGTCTTATCGAGCGTTATAGTGAAGGCCGGAGGGTTAACTGTCACCGTCGCTACGGCACTCGCCCCGACAGAATCAGTGCAGGTGATCGTCACCGTCGTGGTGGAAGTCACTGCGTCAGGATCAACAGTAAAGGTACCGGAAGTACTGCCCGTAGGTACAATAACTGCACCTGGGTTTGCGATGATCGTCGAGTCACTCGATGTACAGCTATAGGGAGCAGTGCCGCCGCTCACCAGGAAATCGAGGTTGTCGGACGGATCCAGGTCAGGGTTCTTCACACCCGTAATAGTGGCCGCAGAGGGACTTATAGTCACCTGGGTCGCGCCGCCGCCTCCGCCGGTTCCGGTGATGTCCAGCAGAAGTTGGGCTGTCACCGATGTTCCGGTTGAATCATAGACAGTGAATGTGACCGTCCGGTTTCCGGCCGGAACGCTCGCTATCGTCGCAGTCATGGTGGTCCCTGAAACCGAGACCGTGGCAATCGCGGGGCTGTCGGAATATGCCGTAAATGCTGCAGTTCCGCCGATGATTTTATAAGTCGCCTTGTCGCCCACAGCCGGGTTCGACAACGTCTGGGAAGTCGGTATCACCTTCAGTGGAGTCTGGGTGGCCGCCGGCGCCACTACCGTAACCTTCACTGTGCCGGATTTCCCTCCTGATGCGGCCGTTATCGTCGTCTGCATGTTAAAGCCGCCGGCGGTGAGGGTCGGCGCCGTAAATGTGGCTTTCGCCACGCCGCCCGCCGTCTGGCTGAATGGCGTCACCGTGCCGCTTGTGGCAGTGAAATTCACCGCTGTCCCGTCCGGTGCATTACTGCCTGCAGTTGTCGATACCTGCGCCGAAATAGTCGACGTGGCGCCTGAATTAACGGTCTGCGGATCGGCCGTCACCGAGACCGTATCCACAAGCACCGGCTTGAGGAACAGGGAAACGATATTCGCTGCTCCGTCATCCGCCGATGCCGTGATATTAAGGACTGTCTGAAAATTCCTTAGTACAATAGGGTCAACCTTCACAAGGACCGAAGCCTGTCCGTTTGTGTCGGTATGGGCCGTCTTTCCGAGAGGGAATGTCCCCTCAGCCGTGTCGGAACCGAAGGTGATAAGGCTGCCGGATACAGGAGCACCACCGACCGTGAGCGTCGCCCGTATAACGACCTCATTATCGTCCGGGGTCTCAAACAGAATAAAATCGCCTGGTTCATTATATATGCCGTTATTGTTCCCGTCCACATCCAGCGTGAGGGTGGGTATCGACGTTGTAGTGGTAGTCGGGATGGTGAGATCGTAATCCGAGAAAAACACGGTCTTCTTGTCTCTCACCATTCCGGCACCGTTATTTACCTCCGCCTGTATAGTCGAAAAACCGGAGGCGGTGGAAAAGAGGTTCACAGTCGCAATTCCGAGCTGGTCCGTCGTGGCTGCGGTTGCGCTCAGGCTGCCGACGAGCGAAAGGTTCGTAAATGTAACCTTGGCATTGGGGAGCAGCTGACCGTTGCCGTCGAGCACCTTGGCCTTAACTGAAATATAGGAATTCGTCTGGGCGACGGTCTGAACAGGCAGCAGTTGGATAACGGATGCTACCCCACCGTTCACCCCGGTGGGCTGGCTCGATGACCCAGCGCCGCCTCCACAGCCAGCCAATGCCACCGCAAGAATAAATAACGCTGCCGCAAATAATATTTTTTTAATCATTTCCTGCTCCCCCTATCAGCACTTATTGAAATCATCAAGCCAGATATCCAGTTCGGTCTGAAAATTGCCGGTCTTGCCGAAGGCGTTCATATAAGAACAGTTGAACACCGCAACATAATGCACCGGCCTCGTGGCGGGCGTATTCGTCTCACCCACAATTGCGTTCCAGAAATCGACCTTCCTCTGGATGTCGATGAGAGTCACCGCGCATGAATTAGCGCCGGCGATCAGTTGACAGTTCGGATATTGGGTAAGAGCCTCGATTATCGGAGCAGCCGGATCTTCATCTGCCTTCTCGTATGTAACAGTGCACTGTTCAACGCTGGCGGGAAAAGGGTTCGAAGCGGTATTGGTATTCAGTGCCGCTGCCGTGACGTTCAGTGTAGCCTCCTCTCTGAAGAGACCGGGCTCCGGCTGACCACTCGGGCACAAGTGTATGTTTGTGTCGATGTCAGGAGTGGCGACAGTAATATTATCAGCTTGGATGAGAATGCCCGTATCGGCACTGCCCGAAGACCCCGGGGCGCCCGCGCCCCCTCCGCATCCGGCCAGCAACATCGGGAACAATAATATGAATATGAATCCCAAATATCTTTCCTTCATTACTCCTCCTTGCTTTTTTCTCTATACGGGAATGAACATTGACCGGAAAATCCCTCCTGCCCTTCCCTGGCAAAGAGGGTGAGGAAAGATTTTCTCAATTCAGCATATTTTCTATTCAATTGTCATACCCCCGATAAATTTCGCCGCCCTCTTCACATAGCCTGGCTGATTATCTTGGGGGTTATGAAGATCAGGAGTTCCGACACGCTGGGCCCGACCCTGTTTCTAGTCTTGAACAGCCATCCGAGGCCGGGTATATTTCCCAAGAGGGGGACCCGGCTCTCGCTTTCAGTCTCGGTAGTCGTATAGATACCACCAAGGACCAGAGTCTCGCCGTTCCCCACCAGCGCCTGGGTAGTAAGGCTCTTCGTATCGACGACCGCGCTGGCTCCGGCAGTTCCCGGCTCAAGGCTGTTGTCGGTCGCACTCACCTTCAGCTGGACGTATCCGTCGGGGGCGATCTTCGGAGTCACCGTAAGACTCAATGTCGCCTGCTGCTGCTGCGTCTGGGTGCCCGATTGGCTCACCGTAGAGATGAAGAACGTCTTGCCCTGCTGAATAGTAGCAGCCTCGTTGTCCATGGTAAGGATCTTCGGGTTCGACAGGGTCTTTGCCTTTCCCACCGTTTCCAGCGCCTGGAGGGACAGGCTCACCTGTGCGGTATTGGCGTGCCCCACGGTCATACCGAAGGCGCCGCCCGGGATATTAGCACCCGGACCTGAGGTTACGGTGGGAGTGTTGACCGAAAATGTCCCGTCAACAACGTTGGGGAAGGTCTGCGAAGTGAAAGAGCCTCCCCAGCTTATGCCGAGCGTCTGGTTGTAATCATTTGAAACCTGAACGATCTTGGCCTCGATCATGACCTGGGGCTTTGCCACATCCATTATCTTCACCAAGTCTTTTATCCTCTCGATGCTCTTCTCCGTGTCCTTGACGATCAGCGTGTTCATCCTGCTGTCTATCGTGATACTCCCCCTGGGGCTGAGCAGTTTGCCCTGGGATATTGCGCCGCTCAGGTCCGAAGCGGCTGCGTAATTCACACGAATGATCTCCTGCCTGAGCTCTTCCGCACTTTCCTGAAGGCTCTCAGTCTTTTTCTTTTCGTCGATGATCTTCGTAAAAACGCTGTTTGGAGCAATCCAGAGGATGTTCCCCTCGATCGACTTTCCGAGATTAAAGGTATTCACGATGATGTCGAGTGCCTGGTCCCATGGAACGTTCATGAGTTTGATTGTGATCTTCCCGTGCACGGACGGATCGAGGACCAGATTGTAACCGTTCACATCGGCAAGGAGCCTGAAAATCGACCCTATCTCGGCGTCCTGGAAATCAAGGGATATCTTCTTCCCCCTGTACTTGCCGTCTTCCGTGGCCTCTGGCCCCGGCGCAGACACGATCCCCGGAGACGCCGCTGCAACCTGCCTGACTTCCGCCTTCTCCTGCACTGCCGGAGCCGGCGGCGCAGAGACGGGGGCCGGCGCAGCCGGAGCTGCCGCTGAAACCGCCTCGCCGGACGCCGCCGTCGAAGGCGCGCTGGCGACCGCCCCTTTTGACTCCAGAGAAATCTCTATGGAATCGCCCACCGCGGCTACCTCGAAGCCGGTTTTATCCTTCAGATCCAGCACCATCCTTATTTTGTGCATATGTTTCCCTGCCCGTATCCCTTTCAGAGGGGACATGACACTTTTGGGCAGTGAGGCATTCATTGTCACATCCGGAATATCAACGACGATCCTCTTGCCAAGCGGGAAGATATTGGGCACCATAACTCCGTTGCCCCTGATGACAACCTTCAGCACAGCCCCGGTTTTTTCCAGCTTCACGCCGGTGATCTCGGTGGCCTTGATCGCAGGTTTGATCTCCTCACCCTTAACGTCTTCTGCCGCTGTCTTTTCGGCTGCCCTTTCATTCCCGCCCCGGCCTTCATTCCCCGAGACCTCATCGCTTGTGCCCGGCGACTTATCGGTGTCAGACACCTTCTCTTCGACGACAGGTGACCCTTCCGGTTCATCCACCGTCGCCGATACGGCCTTTGACGCAGCTTCGTCTGACGCCTTCAAGGTCTCTGTCTTAGCAGGTGCGGACTTCTCAGCGTTGACTGGCCCTTCGCTTTTCACCCTTATGGTAAGGGTGTTGTCCTTATAAAAAGGCTCCACCGGAGCGGGGGACTGAAGTGCTATATCAATCTTCACGGCCGGTCCGGGCTGAGCGGTCTGCCGTGGAACGATCTCTGTGAAGCCCGCCTTCTCGGAAACTATTTTTTTGGTGAAATCTCCGGCCGACATGTCAGGGATTTCTATTGTAATCTTATAGGGATCGTCAGTGGAATAAATAGTATAGGTAAAATGCACGTTGCTGCTGATCGTCAGGCTGTTGTCTTCTACCTTTATGCCTGTGATTACCGCTTTATTGTCGGTAGCCGCTTCCTTCACGCGGGAAGTCGTGGCGCAGCCTGCAACTAAGGTCACCAAAATAATCGGCAGGAATAGTCTTTTCAGTATATATTTTTTCATTCTTCTCCCTCCTTGCGGAGTCTCAGTATGGTGTCTTTAGTATTAAGTTGACCCCTGTAATCCCTTATCTGTTCTCTAACCAGGACAGAATCCTTTGTGATCTTCTCGACCTTGCCGCCGTAAAGTCCGAGCGTCATTCCCTCCGTTATGGTGTAGGACTTGTTGTCCGGCAGCGTGATGAGCGCATAGTAATGGCTCTTGTCCCAGACAATAGCGGTTAATCTTATTTCATTTACATCGAAATTTTCCATTGGATTGGGCGACTTTTTATGCTGCTGCTTCTCCTTTGCAATCGTGATCAGTGACGTGAATGGGTCCCTCCTGCCCTTGGGATTATATTCATACGCCTCCGCCTCCTGTTTCTTTTCCTCCGTCGGTAAGACGGAAACCTGGGCGGCCGGCTGAGGTTTTTGAACCGCCGGGCCAGTTTTCAGGGGCGGGCTTTCTTTACCGCAGCCCCCGAAAGCCGCAAGCAAGAGGAAGAGCAGCAGACAGGACAGTCTTTTAACTGAACTCCTCATCATTTCTTTTTCTCCGTCTTTTCAGGGATGGCAGAGAAGGTAGAAGCCGTGAAGGATACCTGCAGTATGCTGCTCTCCCCTTTCACCCTGGGACCGCCCATATTTATGTTGTTCACATTCACGATCCTGTTCATCTTGGTCAGGTCGCTCAGGAAGGCCCCGAATTCATGGAATGTGCCTTTCACGTTCACTGAAACAGGTATTTCATAGACGATGCCGCCGGGGTAAACCCTCTTGGGACCCGGCCTCCAGGAAATCATATCCAGCCCCGCCCCCAAGCTCCTGTCAGAGACCTGCTTCAGGAGGCCCGAGACCTCGCTTTCTTCAGGCAACTGCTGTTTCAGTTCATTCCATCTGACCTGAAGCCTTTCGTTTTCCTTGATGAGAACATCGAGTTTCGCCACCTTGGCCTGACTGACGGCGATCTCGTTGTTCTGGGCGTCCAGCCTTGCATCGAGCTCTTTAATTTCCTTCTGCTTCGGCATGATAGCAAATATGATGATGATCGCAGAAAGGATCACCGCGGGGAGAACGGCAACAATTATCCTTGCGTATAAGGGCAGATTCTTTATATCCAGCTTTGCCATTACGTCTTCACCTTGAATGTAAGAGTAAAGCTATAGGCGGAAAATCCCGAAATGCTGGTCTGAACCGATTCTCCAAGATATACATCCGTAAACATCGTTGAATTTTTGCAATTATTAACGTAGTTAACAACGTCCGTGTTCGTGAACCCTATGGCTGACAAACTCACACTGTTGCCCGTAATCCTCAGGGATTTGAGCCACACTCCTGCGGGCAGGAGCGAGCTTATCTCATCCAGCACTTTTACCGGCAGGGTCCTGTTCTTGCTCAGTTGCTCGACAAGGTCCTTCCTCTTTTTGTACTCAGCGTTCCGTTTTTCGTAATCCGCCACGGCCTTGATCTTCTCCTTCAAAGCCGTGATCTTCTTGTCGTTGTCGGCAACAAGGGTCTTCTTTACAGTCGCCTGGGAGTTCAGGGAGTAGATCACGTAGGCGAGCACCGCCGCAGCCGCTATAGTCACAAAGACCGCGGCAACAACAAAGCTAGGCATCGGCTTTGCCCTTCTCTTCTTCTTTACCGGGAGAAGATTTACCTTTATCATCTGTCTCCAAGCTTTCTCAGGGCCAGTCCTACGGAAACAGCCATTATCGGGGCCATCTCTTCTATGTAAACCCTGTCAAATCTCTTCGGTATCCTGATATTACGGAAAGGCTCCGCAACTTTCGTCTCCACCCCCGTTTTTTCGGCTATCATCGATACGAAATCTTTCAGGAGGGCGCACCCCCCGCTCAGGATCACTTCCGAGATTTCCTCGTGTAGGGTGGCACTGCGATAGTAATCGAAAGAACGGACGATCTCGCCAAGGATCTCTTCAGAGGCCGATTCAATGACGGCACGGGCATCTTCCTGAGAGACGTTCTCGACAGCCTCACCCCGCTTAAGTCTCTCCGCGGTCTCGTAGGGGATATTGAATTCCCTTTGCAGGGCCTCTGTGTGGATGTTGCTGCCGAGGGAACTGTCCCTCGTGAATACCGAGATACCGCCCTTCAGTATGCTGACGTTGATCGTACTCGCCCCGATGTTAAGCAGCGCTATGTTCTTTTCGGCCTCTACCTCGTAATTTATACCGTACATATTTTCGAGAGCGAAGGAATCTATATCCACGATGATCGGTGTCAGCCCGGCTTCCTTGACCACGGAGGTGTATTCGTTGATAATTTCTTTCTTTACGGCCACCAGTATGACGTCCATCTGGCCCGTTTCCTCCTTCGGTCCGATAATCTGAAAATCGAGGTTAACGTCTTCGATATCGAAAGGCACATACTGTTCCGCCTCGAATTTTATGGATTCAGACAGTTCCTCCTCTGACATTTCGGGCAGGGAGATGCGCTTGATTATCACAGAAGAGTGACCGGAGATAGATATGACAGCTTCCCTGGACTTTATCCCGGCCTTCTTGATCATCTCCTTTATAGAATCGACCAACCGGAGGGAATCTATTATAGAACCGTCGACTATCAGTTCAGGAGGGAGGGGATGAATGTCAAAAAGTTCGAGTTCATAACTGCCTTTGGACGCCTTCAGTTTGACAGTCTTGATGTAGCTCGACCCTATGTCTAAGCCTATGGACCCTTTGCCTGAAAAAAGCATAGCTTATGAATACCAGAAAAAAAATAAATTGTCAAGGTTTTTTTACAAAATAATACTGTTATATCATAAAGTTCAAATCTAATTTGTAGAAATTAGTTTAACGTTTTGTGATTTAGATCACATTTTGAATCGAATTCGGGGAGAGGTGAAGAAGCCTTTCGACCCCTATGACACCGGCTTTAACCCTGCCGACGCCGAAGAGATTTCCTGTCGGACCTTTCAGTCTTATGAAGGAATCGTCCGGCAACCCCAACTCTTTCTGCAGCTTTAACCGGACACCGTTTCTAAGCAGCCTGTGCTCTGACTCCTCAAGCATTATTTCGGGTAAACGCGACAAAGCCCTGTCTATCGAGCAGAGGGACCTGTCGTCGGGAGACAGGGGCAATCCCCCTTTGTCCAGCCCTTCGATTGTCACCGAGTCCTCCAGTGTAAAAAACCCGATCCTGGTCCTTTCGAGCGCCGCCAGATGAGCGCCCGTGCCCAGCCTTGTCCCTATATCTTCGCAAAGTGTCCTGATGTAAGTACCCTTGGAACAGGACACCGACAGATCAAAATAAGGGATATCAACTTCCCGCACCTGGATATCGTAAATCTCGACTCGCCTCTCCGGCCTTTCTATCTCGATTCCCTTACGGGCAAGCCTGTGGAGAATCTTCCCCCCGATCTTTATCGCCGAATACATCGGCGGCTTCTGCATAATAGCGCCACGGAACATTGAGGCGACCTCTTCGATTTGGGCCTTTGTCAGCTCAGGGACATCCCTTCTCTCGATCACCCTCCCTTGCGAATCACAGGTATCCGTTCTTTCACCGAGCTTCACACGGGCAATGTATTCCTTGTCCATATCCATGAGGAACCTCGTAATTTTTGTGGCCTCGTTCAGACAAACAAGCAGAATACCCGTTGCAAGAGGATCGAGTGTCCCGGCATGCCCTGCTTTCTTTACCCCGAGAACCCGTTTCACCCGGGACACCGCATCGTGGGAAGTGATATGGAGGGGCTTATTGAAATTGATTATGATATTGTTGTCCGGCATTCAGCGGCTGCCTTTCATCGCTCCGGTCTTCGCCGGCGGCGTTTACTTCCGATGACTGTCGTAAGCCCTGAAAAGGGCATCCTTGACCGCCCTGGCGCTGCCCTCTACTTCGTACCCCGCAGCGTTGGCGTGTCCGCCTCCGCCGAAGAGCTCGGCAATCCCGGCGACATTCACCTTTCCCCTCGACCTGAGACTGACCTTCCAGACGTTTCCGCCTTTTTGCCTGAACGAGGCTGAAACCTCAACCGCGCCCATCATCTTCGGAAAATTCGGGAAATTTTCGGTGTCTGCCGCCCTTGTGCGCGTCTTGTCGAACATTTCCTGCGTAATATAAATAGTGGCTACCCTGTCCCTTATTTCGAGCGTATTCAAGGTCATCATAAGCAGCCTGAATCTCTTCTCCTCCCATGACTCATACAGCTGCTGAGAGATACGCCCCGGATCTGCTCCGCGCCTTATGAGTTCGGCCCCTGCATCGAGCACTTCCGCCGATGTATTGCTGAACCGGAACGTTCCCGTATCGACAGCAATGGCAGTATAAAGGTTCACAGCCATCTCCCTGGTGAGCCGCACTCCCATAGCCTTTATCGCCTGATAAACCATCAATCCAGTGGCCGCCGCGTCGCTGCGGATCCATCTGATATCGCCGAAGTCGCTCTCCGTTTCATGGTGATCGATCACCACTGAAAGAGGAAATGTCTGCCTCTCGACACCGGCCCTCCTGGCGCTGTTGCAGTCAAGAAGGACAAGCACCGGCCGGGTCTTTGCCAGTTCCTTCAGCCCGCGCGAGATCTTCTCCTGGCCGGGAAGAAACCTGTAGTACCTGGGGATCCTGTCCCGGCAGTAGATCGCCGTCTCCTTCCCCATGTTCTCCAGCGCAGCAGAAAGAGCGAGCCCCGAACCGACGGTGTCGCCGTCGGGACTGATATGGTTTGCGATAAGGAACCTTTTTTCTTTCTTGAAAACCGAAAGAAGCTCTTTAGGAATTTTCATCATCGCCTTCCCTGATCTCCTTCAACAGTTTGTCTATTTTAAAGCCGTAGTCAATGGAAGTGTCCAGCCTGAATTCCAGGTTCGGTATGAATTTCAGCCTCAGTCTCTTCGATAGGAATGAACGCATGAAGCTTCTTGAAGAATTCAGAATTTCGAGCGTTCCCTTTCTCTCTTCCTCCTTGAGAATGCTTACGTAGACCTTGGCAATCTTGAGGTCAGGGGACATCTCCACGCCGGTTACCGTAACGAAACCGACCCTCGGGTCCTTCAGTTTGTACATGATCAGATCGGCGATCTCTTCTCTGATGAGATCGGCAACCCTTTCCGAACGTTTATATGGAAGCATATTTCACCCTTGAAATTACGGGGTTTTCCCCGGTTCTTTATTGTCTAACAAATCGGACAAAGAGATGAACGGAAACAGGAGGCCGCCGGATTCCGCCCTGAAGTATTTCCGTCTTCCTCTTCCCCGCGTCCACGGAAGTCCTCGCGGCGAGCATTTTACAGAACCGCAGGCGATCGACGTTATAATCTGTTACAGCTTTGCTGCTATCTTTTCGATTACAAAATTTTCGAGGATGTCCCCGATCTTAAGATCGTTGAAATTCTCGACGAGGATCCCGCACTCGTAGCCGGCCTGGACTTCCTTAACATCATCCTTGAACCGCCTCAGCGTGCCTATCTTGCCTTCATAAATGACAACGTTGTCCCTTAGGACTCGGATTCCGTCACTGGAACGGGATATATAACCGTCCGTCACATAGGACCCGGCGATGGTACCAAGCCGTGACACAGGGAACAGTTGTCTGACTTCCGCCCTGCCGAGAATCTTCTCTTTGAGGGTCGGCTCAAGAAGTCCCTCCAGCGCCTTCTTCACATCCTCTATAGCTTCATAAATAACGTTATAAAGCCGGATATCTACTCCTTCCTTTTCCGCGGTCTGCGCTGCCTTCGCCTCCGGCCGCACATTGAATCCTATGATAATGGCGTTGGAAGCCGTTGCCAGCATTACGTCAGATTCGTTTATACCTCCCACAGAGGTGTGGATGACCCTCACCTTCACCTCCGGGTGGGTGATATTCTCCAGTGCGTCCTTGATCGCTTCTACAGAGCCATGCACGTCACCTTTGATGATGATGTTAAGCTCCTTTATCTGGCCCTCTTGTATCTTGGTATAGAGTTCACTAAGCGTCAGCTTTTTGGCCCTTGCGATCTCCAGAGATCTCTGCTTCTGCAGCCTTGCCAGGGCAATCTGCCGCGCCCGTTTCTCATCTTCAACCACGGTGAATATGTCTCCGGCGCTCGGGACTTCGGAAAAACCTATGACCTCCACCGGGGTTGACGGACCGACCTCCTGAACCCTTCTGCCGCTGTCATCGACCAATGCCCTGACCTTTCCCACATGGACTCCGGACAGGAGGGCATCTCCGATCCTCAGGTGACCGGTCTGGACCAGGAGGGTCGCGACAGGTCCCCTTCCCTTGTCCAGTTTCGCCTCCACAACCGTTCCTCTTGCCTCTCTTTCCGGGTTCGCGCTCAGTTCCATCATTTCCGACTGCAGGAGGATCATTTCGAGAAGATTTCCTATCCCCATCCTCATCTTCGCAGAAACCTCAACGAATATATTGTGCCCTCCCCACTCCTCGGAGATAATACCGTGCTCGGAAAGCTCGTTCTTTACCCTGTCCACGTTGGCATCAGGCTTGTCTATTTTATTCACGGCCACAACAATCGGAACATTCGCAGCCTTCGCGTGATTGATCGCCTCGACCGTCTGAGGCATAACGCCGTCGTCGGCCGCTACGACGAGGACTACTATATCGGTGACCTTCGCGCCGCGGGCCCTCATTGCTGTGAACGCCTCGTGGCCGGGTGTATCGAGAAAAACAATGTCCTTACCCTTGAGGTTTACCTTATATGCGCCTATATGCTGGGTAATGCCGCCCGCCTCCGTTTCGGTGACCTTAGTCTCGCGTATCGCGTCAAGGAGGGATGTTTTGCCATGGTCGACGTGCCCCATGATCGTCACGACAGGGGCCCTCGGCTGGAGCTTTGAGACATCCTCTTTCACCTCTTCGACTACGGTGTCTTCCTCCACGGAAGACAACTCCATCTTGATGCCGAATCCCTCGGCAACCAGAAGAGCGGCATCAGCGTCTACAGGCTGGTTAATCGTAGGCATGTACCCCAGTTCCATAAACTTCTTTATCACATCGGAAAATTTAAGCCCGAGCAGTTCAGAGAATTCCTTGACCGTTGTACCCTCGCGCAGCTTGATGACCTTCTTCCTCGGCATTGTGGACTGTATCTGCGGTTTCTGTTCCTGTCTGGGGGAAAACCTCGATCTGTCGCCCCTCTTGCCGCCCCTGAGGTCATGCCATTTTTTGGGTTCTATCTTCCTGATCGACTGAAAGGCCCTCTGCAGGCCAGGCTTGGCCTTGAACTTCTCGATCTTCTCGGCCTCGATGTCTTTTTTGAACCTGTCCGGCAATTTTATTTCTTCTTCAGTCTCCAGGGCTGTGGCAGTTGTCCTCTCTTGCGGGACCATTTCTTTTTCTCCGGCGGCCTTCTCTTGCCTGCCCTTTTTCCCACTTTCCCCGGCCGCCCCTTTTGGGGCGCTGCCACCCCTGGGTTTTTCAGGCCGCGACGCCTTCTCTTCCCGGGTGCCTTCAGCCTTTCCGGTCTCTGCGGTCTCCGGGGCAGCCTTGGCCTTTCCCGATGAGGCGCCCTGAGGCTTAAGGGCTACTATAACCTTCTCTGCAACATCTCCATCAATGCTTGAGGAATGTGTCTTGCCCTCTATGCCCATCGAGGAAAGAGCATCCAAAATCTCCTTGCTCTGGAGATTAAGTTTCTTTGCCAGTTCATATACTCTTATTTTCGTCATTATTAAGATGGCCTTACCCGCGCCACGCTCCAAAACATCGGCGGCGCGTCATTCTTGTTTCGTTAATCTTAAAATGT
>JBJKPE010000086.1:0-6819 GCA_046706685.1 Thermodesulfovibrionales bacterium
AAGGAGGAGAAGATGAAAAAAGTTTTTTGGGGAATCGCTCTTACGATTCTGCTGACATTTACATTGACGGGAGGAGCATGGGCCGACGATGCAAAGCCTGCGGGCACAAATATTGATGACATCAAGAGCATGCTCGGCCTGAGCATTTATCTTCAGGGAGGATATACTTACAATTTCAAGAACCCCGATTCTCAGGAGAACGGGCTCAGGATCTTTGATCACAAGGCAAACAGTCTTAGCGTGGATCTCGCCGAGATAGTTTTCAGCAAAGACGCTTCTGTCGGCGGCGTAGGCTACAGGCTCAAACTCTCTGCAGGCGAGACGGCCAAGTTCATACACGCCGCCGGCCTCGGCAGCGCCGACAATTCTTTTGATCTGACCGAGGCGTATATCAACTACATCGCTCCGGTCGGAAAGGGGCTGAAGTTCCAGTTCGGCAAGTTCGTCACTTTCACCGGCGAGGAGGTCATTGAGGCGAGAGACAACATGAACTACTCAAGGGGCCTGCTCTTTAACTATGCGATCCCGCTGACCCATACGGGTTTGATGGTAGGGTATCCTTTCAGCGACGTTGTCAGCGCAAATCTATATGTCGTCAACGGGTGGGACAACTTCAATGACGAGGGCAACAGCAAGACCCTGGGGCTTAGCGTAAGCGTTACTCCGGCCAGCCAGTTTTCAGCTGTGGTCAACCTTATGAACGGCCGCGAGGCGGACCTGCAGACCGGCATCGAGTCTAACCGTTTTCTCTCCGATACCATACTTACGTTGACGCCCGCGAAGAACCTGACGTTCGTAGTGAATACCGATTACGCAACACAGAGCGGCTCTGCTCTTGACGGAGGCGACGTAAAGTGGTACGGAGTCGCGGGCTATGTGAAATATGACTTCTCTGATCTGTTCAGCTCGACCGTGAGGGCTGAATACTTCAAAGACCCCGACGGTGCAAGGACTTTGACGCCCCAGACGGCGAAGGAGATTACGCTGACGCCTGAATTCAGGGTGGCGAAAAATCTTATCGTAAGGCCTGAATACCGTCACGACTGGTCAAACAAGGACGTCTTTGATTCACAACACGGCACCTTTGACAAAAAGAGCCAGGACACCATCGCCCTCGGCGTGATGTATACATGGTAACAGGGCACAAACGAAAAGAGGAGTAATGAGGAGATAATATGATGAGACGACTTTTGATAGTGATGCTAATAGTAGTCAGCGTGATGCTCACGGCGGGAGTTATCCTTGCCGATGACCAGACACAGCCTGCCCCTGCCGCTCCCGCGGCCCAGTTGGCCCAGCCGGCACCGGCAGCACAGCCCTCTGAGGCTCCTGCACCGGCCCCGGTGCTGAAGCCGGACCCGTCCGGCGCGAATACCGGCGGTGCGGCTGATGTTGTCGGTGCGAGCCCCAATTCGCCGACAGCAGCCGACCTGAAAAACCTGGGGCCGAAAGAGCCGCTGGCCGCAAAGCTGGCAGATACCATCGGTCACAACAGGATAGCTCTCAACTTCGTATGGACCCTTCTCTGCGGATTTCTCGTAATGTTCATGCAGGCCGGTTTTGCGCTGGCTGAAACAGGTTTTACCCGCGCAAAGAACGCGGGCCATACCATGGCGATGAATATGATGATATACGGCATAGGTATGCTCGGCTACTGGATCTGCGGGTTTGCCTTCCAGATGGGAGGAGTCGGAAATATAGCGAGTCTGAGCGGCGGGACAGGCCTGCTGAACGGTGAATTCATCATCCATCTCTTTGGAAAGGATTTCGGTCTCTTCGGAACGAAAGGGTTTTTCCTCTCGGGGGGTACCTATGACACCACGATCTTCGCCCTCTTCCTCTTCCAGATGGTGTTCATGGATACAACGGCGACCATCCCCACAGGTTCGATGGCGGAGCGCTGGACATTCAAGTCGTTTGTAGTCTACGGGTTCTTCATCGCGATGTTTACCTATCCGGTTTATGCGAACTGGGTATGGGGCGGGGGCTGGCTGTCTCAGCTGGGCAATAATTTCCATCTCGGGCACGGCACCCTGGACTTCGCCGGATCGTCCGTAGTGCATATGACCGGCGGCGTTGCGGCCCTTGCCGGTGCGATTGTCCTTGGCCCAAGGCTCGGAAAGTTCAAGGCCGACGGAACACCTAATGCCATACCGGGTCACCACATTCCCATGGCCATCGCAGGCTGTTTCATCCTGGCCTTCGGATGGTTCGGGTTCAACGCAGGATCAACCCTTGCTGGCGGCGACCTGAGGATCGGCGTAATAGCCACGAATACGATGCTGGCATCCGCATCAGGCGCACTCTTTGCGATGTTCTATATGTGGATGTTCTACGGCAAACCGGATGTATCGATGGCAGCCAACGGGCTGCTGGCCGGCCTCGTCGCGATCACAGCTCCCTGCGCATACGTGAATTCCGTATCGGCGGTTATCATAGGAGCGATAGCCGGAGTGCTGCTCTGCATCAGCGTATTTTTCGTTGAGCGGACCCTTAAGATTGATGATCCCGTGGGTGCGGTTTCCGTTCATGGGGTCAACGGGGCCTGGGGGCTTCTGTCGCTCGGCCTCTTTGCAGACGGTACATACGGCGACGGCATGAACGGCGTTACCGGCACCGTGAAGGGGCTGTTCTACGGCGATGCCTCGCAGTTCGTGGCGCAGGTAACCGGGGTGATCGTCAATTTCGTATTTGTGTTTGTCGTAATGTATGTCTTCTTCAAGATCCTCGACAAGATTATTCCGCTGAGGGTCTCCGAAGAGCTAGAGATTGAAGGCCTCGACCAGAGTGAAGTTGCCGTTACGGCCTATCCGGACTTCAGCATACATCAAACGCACAGATAAAAAAGGAGTTCATCATGAAAAAGATAGAAGCCATCATAAAGCCCTTCAAACTCGACGAGGTGAAGGACGCCCTCAATGAAATCGGCGTCCAGGGCATGACCGTGACAGAAGTAAAAGGGTTCGGCAGGCAGAAGGGCCATGTCGAGCTCTACCGCGGCGCCGAGTACGATATCGCCTTTATCCCGAAGGTCAAGATCGAGGTTGTCGTTTCGAATGAGTCTGCCGGCAAGGTGATCTCGGTCATCGAAGCCAAGGCAAAGACCGGCAAGATCGGCGACGGCAAGATCTTCGTGTCTTCACTTGAACAGATCATCAGGATCAGGACAGGCGAAACCGGAGAATCGGCCATTTAGGCGTACGCATACATTGCCGGCCCTCCCCTGAGAATATCTGAAGGAGGGCCGGCAATCCACTTCAATTCCAAGAATGAAGACACCGCTGAAAAATTCCTTTAAAATAACCCGATGATCCTATCAAAAGCGTCCGCCGCCTTTTTTTACGGAAAAACAGTCCGCTTGCCCTCACCGTGGAGCAGGAGCGGGAAATGAGCCCCCTGGCAGACCTTCCCAAACCTGTTGTCATGGATGCCGCGTTCTGGTCGGCGACGGCGATATTCCTCATAGCCTACGCCGCTATAATCTCGGACAAGATTCACAAAACCGTAGTCGCCCTTGTCGGCGCATCCCTCGTCCTGGTCTTCTCGATCCTGACGCAGCACGAGGCCTTCCACATGGAGGAATTCGGGATCGACTGGAACGTAATCTTCCTCCTCATATCGATGATGATCATCATAAACATCATGAGGCCTACAGGCGTATTCGAATATATCGCTATCAAGAGCGCAAAACTGGCGAAGGGCGAACCATTCCGGATCATGGCGGTTTTTGCCGTGGTCACCGCTCTTCTGAGCGCACTTCTGGACAATGTAACGACGGTGCTCCTCATTTCTCCCGTGACCCTTCTCATCGCGGACGCACTAGACGTGGACCCCATTCCATACCTTGTCTCCTGCGCCCTTGCATCGAATATAGGGGGTACGGCTACTCTGATAGGAGACCCGCCGAACATAATGATCGCGTCGAAGGCACACCTCAACTTTATGGACTTTATCTATCACCTGACACCGGCAATCATTGTGGTACTCATCGCCTACGTCGCCGCAATGAAGATAATATGGGGCCGGAAGATGAAGACCCGGAAAGAGTTGAAGGAGAGGATCATGGCCATGAACGAGAGGGACGCGATCAAGGACAGGACGATGCTCAGAAAATCACTCGTGGTCCTTGTCCTCGTCCTTGCCGGGTTCGTCCTCCACGGCACCCTGCACCTCCAACCCGCCACAGTGGCTTTGGGAGGCGCCGCGCTGCTCCTCCTTTTATCCGAACATCACGGCCTGCACGAGGTCTTTGCGGAGGTCGAGTGGCCCACCATATTTTTCTTCATAGGGCTCTTCGTTATCGTCGGCGCGGTGGTAAAAGTCGGACTTGTCCGGTGGATGTCCGTCCGGGTTCTCAACATAACCCGGGGCAATCTCTTTTCCACGTCGATGCTGGTCATGTGGTTCTCCGCCTTTGCTTCCGCGTTCATAGACAATATTCCCTATGTGGCAACTATGAACCCCCTGATTATCGACCTGGCGAGGCAGCTGTGGCCCCACGAGCCGCTCATGCACGTCCTGCGTCATGCCGATCTCATGCCCGTATGGTGGTCGCTGGCCCTCGGAGCCTGCCTGGGCGGAAACGGCACCGCGATAGGAGCATCGGCGAACGTCATTGTCGTGGGGATGTCCGAAAAGATGGGGAAAAAGATCTCCTTCAAAAGATTCATGCTTTACGGGATGCCGGTGATGATTATGACCGTGGCGATATCGACCCTCTACGTCTGGCTGAGGTATTACGCGTTCCGCTGACAGCCGGAGTTGGCGCAATTATAATTGATCAAGTTCGCGGCCGGCATCTTAAGGCAGTTTCCCGGGAGCATGCACTCAAATACTCTTACCGCAGGAGACGTCAGGGGGATCGATGCACAAGGCGGACTGCGTTCCGGGGCCCCGGTGTTTCGACCTTATGCTGCAACACGAAAACACTTCGGTATAGTGCCTCATTTTTGTCTCATTATACATTAATGTAGTCTGGCCTTGAGGCTATTTCCTTGATAAATCGCGGGGTTACAAGTTGGCACGTTTTTCGATATATGACGGTCATGACGGACCCGGACTCGCTGAAGGACAAGATCAGGGAAATGGAAAGGGAAGAGATAATCCATGCCCTCAGGGAGTGCGACTGGGTCATGGCAAGGGCGGCCAGAAAGCTCGGGATAACCGAGAGGATGATCGGATACAAAATAAAAAAATACGGCATAAGGGTGAAAGAGGTGCGATGGATAGAAGACGATCACGAACAGAGTTAGCATTTTTTTGCGGCCCGCAATGATGCCGAAGCTGCGGTCATCAATTACATCGACGACGGCAGGCATGGCATTCTGGACATGAAATTGAGCTTCCGGCGATAGCAGTTTCAATCAGCCGTTTTTATTTGAGGGAGTGGTGTTCGCAGAGGCGCAGGTGCAGATGGCTGACCCTCCTTCGACGGTTGAGCAGACCGTGTCTGCTCAGCCGGCACCTGCAACCGACGCGCCTGCAGCGACGGCTGAAGGCGCCCAGAGACGATCTATTTCACCGGGGCACAAGGAAATTCAGGATGTAATGTCCCGGTTGATTGCAACGAAACATAATTGTCCGATGTAACAAAGTTGGCCGGATTCGTTTTTCAGTTTCTCCTTAAAAAACAACGAAATGAATCCTGGCATGCTTTTAGCATGATACTGATAGAGCCGGGCACCGGAGGGCGACGGGATATTCAGTCCCGTCGTGGAATACCGGACACAAAAGCCGGACATCGAAAAAGGAGGCATTCATGAAAAGAATAGAAGCCATTGTACGTCCAACAAAGGTCGGCAGGGTCTGCACGGCCCTGGAAAGTGCCGGACACCCCGGCCTTAAGTTTTCCCTCATCGAGAGCCATGGGCAGAAGGAAATTGAAAAGTATCAATTGCGGGGAAGAACTTATAAGGCGGATCTGGTGACCAAGGCGAGAGTGGAGGTCGTCGTAAAGGACACGGATGTTGAGAGCATCGTTAAGGCCATCAGGGAGGCTGCATTCACCGGAGAGATTGGAGACGGCGAGATATACGTTCACTCCATGGACGACATCATAAGTATAAGGACCGGGGTGAGCGGCGAGGCGGCGGCCTGACCCCGATGAATTATGGGGAGGAGATCGCAGCATGGTCCCCCCCCGGAGGGCGTGAGTGATCATAATTCTGCATCTGGACAGAGACGACTGCCACCTGGGCAATACCTTTATTTAGTCCTGGTCCCTTTCGGAAAAAGACCCCCGAGATGAGCAATGATGCCGAGATGGAAAACAGGAAACGTGTGATCGTCATCGATCGGGACCGGCGTTTTCACCTATGCTCTGCAACCGCTCTCTCGTCGGACACTGGATCCGAAAAGAGCCATGCTCGAATTATAAGAAACGAAAGCATGTTTCGGCCGCATTCTTCTTCGTGATTGCTTACTTGTGTCAATAAGTTGAAGACCTACGGCCACTTTTCCCCTTTCTTTTTAAGACTAAGAGCCGACCTTAAACATTAATTCCCCTTCAAGTTCGCCTCTCCCAAAGAAATGGATTTATGAGATATTAACTGCGACTTTTACATTTTGCGAGGTGAGCCCATTATTGGAGGAAAGTGGGTTAAGAACTTGACATAAATTTTACAATATTTTTCATTTCTTTTTGCAATCTGAACACACTCTTAAAAGAGGGCGCTGTACAATTAAAGCTAAATCTTATCGGAGGACCCACTTGGCATATGGAAGAAATTAGCGCAGTTGCTGATATACGCGAAATACCGGCGGACGATATACCTGCAGACTCCTGGGACTGGTTCCTGAGGGCCGCCATTCTGTGCGGTC
>JBJKPE010000087.1:0-6713 GCA_046706685.1 Thermodesulfovibrionales bacterium
CCGGTGGCAAATGCGTTCGGAGACATATCGGGAATAATGTACACCTTCGGCATCGGCATACCGGCCTTCTGGGTGAGTCTCCTCACGATCCGGTAAAGGACAGGCGCCTCGGTCTCGCTCACCTCCCTCGCCCTGTACATCTTCAAAACTATCCTGTCGCTGTAGAAATACGAGATAAAATTAATGGCAAACGCGAAGATAAGCGCGAATGTCATGCCCTGTCTTCCTCCCAGTGCCGCACCGCCGAATACAAGCAGCAAAGTTAGAAACATCATGAGCATTGCCGTTTTTAATCCGTTCATTTAATCCTCCCGATCAATTCAGTCCTCATTAAAAAACCTTTATCCCGGATTCTTAACATTCAGCATGTTAATCAATCGAAATAAAGGTCTTGCCGTTATCATAACCATATAACCGACCGGACCTGCTATCTCCAACCCGCTGACGGCCCGACCGCCCTTAAAGGGGCTACTCCCCTCTATCTGTCTCTATTTTACCCAATATGATTTACCACGGTCAATCGGACATATACCGCATTCAGCAAACAGAGTCTGTGTGTACAGTCATCGTTTAGTCATTCAGGCTCGTCCGGGATCTTTCCGCGGCTTTACAGAAGGATTCCGGACAAGCCGGAATGACAGAAATTTGGAACTGCGGAAAAGACCGCAGGGTCACATTAATAAGCGCTGGCCCGGTCCAGCAGTGTTATCGACGACCGGTCGAGCCTAAGGCTTGGCGATTCCAGCAGGGCTTTCAGCTGTTCAAGACTCGTAGCGCTCGATATCGGCGCGGTAACACCGGGGCGCGAGCTGAGCCAGGCCAGGGAAACCGTAGCCGGAGAGGTGCGGTACTCCCTTGCTACCTTTTTCAGCGCATCAAGAATCCTTATTCCCCTCTCGTTCAGATATTTCCTGACCATCTCTCCTCTCGCTCTCCCCGCCAGGTCGTCTTCCGAACTGTACTTCCCAGTGAGAAACCCGCTTGCCAACGAGAAGTACGTAAGGACGCCGAGCCCCTTCCTCAGACAGAGCGGCTCCAGAGCAGTCTCATAGTCCGAGCGATCATAGAGGTTGTACAAGGTCTGGAGGCTCTGGTATCGGGGACAGCCGCGTTTCTCACTGATCTCGATAGAACGGGAAAGCCGCTCCGCATTATAGTTGGAAGCGCCGATAACCCTCACCTTCCCCTGTCTGATGAGAAGGGCATAGGCATCAAGAGTTTCGTCCAGCGGCGTCGCCGGGTCGTCATAATGGGACTGGTAAAGATCGATATAGTCAGTCTGCAGCCGCTGCAAGGACTTTTCTGCCGCGCGCAGGATATAAGTCTTCGAGAGTCCCTTTTCGGCTGGGCCCAGCTCGCTTCCCACCTTCGTGGCTATTATCACCTTCTTCCTGTTGCCACGCAGCTTCATCCATTTCCCGATGATGGTCTCCGATTCCCCGCCGCTGTTTCCGGGGGCCCACCTGGAGTATGAATCAGCTGTGTCGATGAGACTGAATCCCGCCGCAGTAAAGGCGTCGAGTATCTTGAAAGACATTGCCTCATCCACCGTCCAGCCGAAGACATTTCCCCCCAGGGCAAGTGGAGCAACTTCTATTTCCGAACTTCCGAGTCTGCGAATGTCCATGCTTTTTTCCCCCGCTTCATATTTGAGATAGGTTCTACTTATGCCCGAGTCATGCCCTCGAAATCCTTAATCGGGGACCTCGGTCGGGCATCCATTCCAGGTTAAATCGGTTCCCCGCTCGAAGCGAGTTGCGCAGAGTCGCACTGACCTTCGCTGGAATGACGGCCAAAGCCTGCAGACTATTATGAGACTGTTAATAATTGTTCCGATCACTACACCGAGATTCCTTATGCAGGCCTCTAACTCATGTATCTGCCTCCATTGACGTTGATCGTTTGTCCCGTAATGTAGCCGTTGCAGGCCAGGATAACTGCGACGTCGGCTATTTCTTCAGGTGTGCCGAAACGGCCGACGGGCACAAGGTCAGGGGTCAACTGGGGAAGCGCTGCCGCCATCTCTGTCCTGACAGGCCCGGGGGCGATGGCGTTGACGGTTATCCCTTCATTCGCCAGGAAGGCGGCATAGAAATGTGTGAGACCTATAAGTCCTGCCTTGGAGGACGCATAATGCGGACCTACGACCCCTCCCACCTGGGCCGCTGCCGACGATATGTTGATTATGCGACCCCATCGACCCGCGCGCATATGGGGCAACACCGATTGCGTCAGCAGAAAAGCCGACTTGAGATTTACGGCGATAGTTTCGTCCCAGTCGTTTTCGGTTATTTCATCGATCGACCGATGCCTGCCTATGCCGGCATTGTTCACCAGAATGTCGATATGCCCCAACTTTTTTTCAGCAGCCTGTATAAGCCGCGAGACCTCGGCTGCGCGGGAAACGTCCGCCTCCGCCGCAATATATCGACGCCCGGAGTTCTCTATTGTCTCGCATAATTCCTTAGCCTCATTCCAGTGGGTCCGATAATTCACAACCATGTCGGCGCCTTCCCTGGCCAGTGCAACTGCGATGGCGTGTCCGATGCCCCGGCTGGCGCCGGTGACGAGTGCGATCTTTCCAAGCAATCTGCTCACAGCGGTCACCTCCTCTTTCGATAAAAGCAGGGCATGGCATGCCATTCCCCTACCGTATTTCTATCTCCACCTCTCCCACATTTTCTTCCACAATTTCAAATGCCCGCGCCTCCGCCTTCTCCTTATCCGAAAAACTCACGATCATGTAAAGTGAATCAGGATAAAAAGCAAGGCTCACGTCTTTCGCGGAAGGATATGCCGGTGAACCCGGATGCGAATGGTAAATCGCGACCATGCGCAGCCCTTCTTTCCTCATATCCTTCATAGCCAAGAGCTGCTCCTTCGGGTCCATGAAGTAACTGACCGGCGAAGGCTCGGCATTAGTCATTTCGTAAATTTTTCGGACAGTGACGCCTTCTCCTGCCAGGATTCCACATGCCTCATTGGGATAGACCGACCTGCAGTGTGAGATAATTCTGTCGAAAATGCCCCTTGTAATGATCAATGCATGCATTGTATTAAACCTCGGGACAGCGGTTATCGGGCATGGCTCCTGCAGAAGGCGAAGAACGGCAAAGGAATAACCACAAATCACTGCCCTCGGCTGCCTTTTGTCTTGGGTCGCCTTTAGTCTATGCTCTCTGCGCCATGCTCTATGCTTGTCTACCGCATCGTACAGTAGCCGTCGTTATAATCCATCAACCCGGTGATGCTTGGATGTTCACCGCACATGGGGCAGGACGGGTTCTTCGGCACTTTTACTTTTCTGAATGTCGTCTTGAGTGCGTTATAGATCAGCAACTCCCCTTTGAGGATATCGCCCTTACCCAGGATCAGTTTCAGGACTTCCGTGGCCTGTAATCCGCCGATCACCCCCGGGAGAACTCCAAGGACACCCGCCTCCTGGCATGACGGCACAAGACCGGGCGGGGGCGGCTCCTCAAAGAGGCACCGGTAACACGGCCCCTCCCCGGGCATTATCGTCGTCACCTGGCCTTCAAATCTCAGGATCGCTCCGCTCACCAACGGTTTCTTCGCCATGACGCAGGCGTCGTTCACAAGATATCTCGTCGGAAAATTGTCGCTCCCGTCCACGACTACATCATAATCCCTGATCAGATCAAGGATATCGTCTTTCGAAATCCGCTTCTTGATAGCAACAATATTAACGTCGGGGTTGAGCGCCTCAAAGGTCTTTTTAGCAGACTCCACCTTAGGCATCCCGAGGGTATTCATACTGTGTGCGATCTGTCTCTGCAGGTTGCTGATCTCGACGGTATCATCGTCAATCATGGCGATCGTACCTACGCCCGCCGCGGTAAGGTAATAACCGACAGGGCAGCCCAGCCCCCCTGCGCCGATGATAAAAACCCTCGCCTCGGCTATCTTCGCCTGCCCCTTGCCCCCAACCTCGGGGAGTATAATATGCCTGCTGTAACGCAGGACCTGTTCGTCTGTAAAATCCACTATTCCCTGTCCTTTCTGATCAGCAGCTTCCAGTCGGTGTCATTGATCTTCTCCACCTTTAGCACTTTCTGCCCATGGTCCTCCATCGACTTGGGAATACTCCTGGACGCCTCCTCGTAATCAAGGAGGATTTCCAGGATCTGTCCCACTTCCATGGATTCGATTGCAAGCTTCGCTTTCACAAAAGTATAAGGACAAACCAGACCCTTGATATTGATTGACTTGTCAACGGTAATTACTTCAGCGCCCTCTCCCATTTTCGTTACCTCCGCCTATTTATATTTTTTATTATTTTATAAAAAAGTCTAGTCTTTTTGAAAGAAGAAAAGAAGAAGAGGCGTTTACTGAAAGGCCTCCCCGGCTTTAAATCGCGCCGGCGCAAAAATCTGATAACATATAAGAACAGGGTCTGTGTATAAATCGAAAAGTAGTTGAACGGTCCGGCAGGACAATCCGGGACATATTGAAAAGAAGGGATTTCCCCAACAGACCATCTCGATCTCATCGGGGACAAGACACTGACACCACAATTTATGAACGCCCTATGGCTGAACGGTGAACGATATTAAGACTCGTACAGGAAAGGCAGGAGCGCCCCATGCCCGCAAAAAAAATCGTCAGTGATAAGGACGCAGTCTTGTATGTCGACGAGACGGCGACCGGAACTGCCGTAAAGATAGATATCCGGATTGAGGACGATAAGAAATGTGTTATCCATTGGGGAATGCGGCTGAGGGGGCGTGACACATGGGCGGCGCCTCCCCGCTCGGTCTGGCCGGAGGGGACAACCGCCTTTGACGGGGCCGCCGTGCGGACCCCTTTTGCGGCACACAACGGGAAGAGAGAGGTGTCCATCACCATAGGCCATTCCCCGGACCTGCTCGCAATCGAATTCGCGCTTTTCTTCCCTGCCGAGGACAGATGGGACAATAACGGAGGCCGGAATTACAGGATCGACCTTCCTCTTTCGGGCAGAGCGTCTCCGCCTCCCGATGACGCACTCGAAACGGAAACCGTAGGAAGAAAGATCTCACATAAACGCCTGTATCAGCTGGACGGAAGCCATGAACTGGCCGTTGCCGTATGGAAGGACGGCGATAACTACATGGCCGGCATGGCTGCGGACGTCGATGCACCGCTCATTCTGCACTGGGGCGTTTCGAGCCGCTCGCGCTTTGACTGGGAACTGCCGCCGGATGCAATGCGCCCCCCCGGGACCGAAGCCTTTGATAAAAAAGCGGTGCGCACACCCTTCGCCGACAAAGACGGGCTTAGACGTCTCACTCTTTTGATCGCCGGTCGGGATGCTCCTTCAGGCATCTCGTTTGTACTTTACCAACCCGGCACCGGCCGATGGTTCAAAGACAATGGCAGAAATTTTTATCTGCCTGTAGTTGCCCCTGCCGAAGGAGAAACAGCGCTTGGCAGCGCAGAACTTTCAGCCCTGGCTGATGAAATCGTCGAGCATGAGACGGGCCACAACTCCTGGACCCTGATGCACCGCTTCAACCTCTGTTACGACCTTCTGGAAAAGGCAGAGAGCATCGATAGTCTCGCCCTGATCTTTGTCTGGCTGCGTTTTTCGTCTATCAGGCAGCTCGACTGGCAACGCAATTATAATACAAAGCCCCGGGAACTGGGCCATGCAATGGACAGGCTGACGCTCAAACTTGCGGGACGCTATGCCGGGGAGCCCGGGGACCGGGAAATCCTGAGGCTGATCTTCAGGACAATGGGAAAAGGCAGCGATGCACAACGTGTTCGCGACGAGGTGCTGAACATCATGCACCGCCATCACATAAAGGAGGTCTCGGGTCATTTCATGGAGGAATGGCACCAGAAGCTCCACAATAACGCCACCCCCGACGATATCGTGATCTGCGAGGCATATCTCTCCTTTCTCAGGGGCAACGGCAACCTGGACAGGTTCTACGAAAAACTGAACGAAGGCGGCCTGACCAGGGAGCGTCTGGAGAGCTATGAACGTCCCATCGTGTCGCATCCCGATTTTGTTCCTTACCTGAAGGATGCCCTGATAAGGGATTTCGAACATTTTCTCGGTATCCTTAAGGAGGTTTACTCGGGGACCGATCTCGGGACAGCAATCAGCGCCGCAAGATATCTCTTCGACGCCGAAATGCATCGATTGATGGACCAGATATGGCGTGACAGGGACGACGGTAAAATCGTGCCGCTGGTCCGTAAGATAATTGAGGGGCGCAGGCGCCTCGGCGGACTGATGAAGGGCCATGCCGACAGGATAAGGGACCTTCTTTTCCTCGATATCGCGCTGGAGGATTTTTCACGTATTGCAGTGGAGCGGAACTTCGCCGCGGGGCTCGGCCGGGACGGGCTCATTGACCTCATAGAAGCCATGCTCGAAATCATGGACCTGTCCGGAGACGACGAGGAAAGGAAGGTATGCCTCCGCCATTGGAGGCGACTGGCGGCAATGGAACGGTTCTCCAAAGACTGGGCCCTCCATGCCGATTCGGTGATCGACAGGATACATCGGGGCATCGGTTCCCTCATTGATCGTTACTACCGCCTGCTTCAGCCGAAGGCTGAATTTCTGGGCGGTGCTTTCAAGGCCGATGCCTGGGCGGTCACACTCTTCAGCGAGGAGGTCGTGCGCGGCATGCCCGCCTTCGCCCTTTCAATGCTCCTCCAGAAACTTAACCCTATATTGAGAAAAGCCGCAGAGCTGG
>JBJKPE010000088.1:0-2722 GCA_046706685.1 Thermodesulfovibrionales bacterium
CTTATTATATTTATGCTGTCATTATTTACACAGAACGCGGTGCATCAGTAGCGGGAGTAATCCCAAAAATGAAATCCAAAAGACGGTGGTGTGAAATTTCCGATCCGCCCGAATAAAGTTTAAGGAATATGGGCAGACATGTAAAGAAAAAAATGGTTCACCGCAGAGACGCAGAGTTCGCAGAGAGTTTAAGTAATTTTCTATCTTTCGCTGAGGGGACGGAAAATAAAAGACCGCGCGCGTACTTCTACCAAACCAGGTCCAGGGCGTCTTTTACAACCGATATCCGGGCTGGCGTCATTCCAAGATAGTCGCCGTCTATCTGGACATGGACCTTCCCCAGCACTTCCAGCTGTGATGATTTCACATATTCTACATCGGCGTACTCCAGGTGGGTGCGTCTCATTATGCCGCACAGGTATCTCAGGATATCGGTGCGGTTCCTTCCCCTGAAAATACAGGCGTACAGAAAAGGATCGAGGAGGTTCGCATCGGGCGTCACCATAAGATTTCCGCCGTATTTACTCGATTTACCCACTATCACGGAGTAAGCCGTGAATTCCCTGTCCTCAGTCCTGATGACAATTTCGCCAGGGGGATAACTGAACATGCTTTTGATCCCGCTCAATATGTATGCCGCCTTCCCCGAAATCTTTTTAAGAGACGCGTTTACGTCGTGGACCGCCTGTCCGTCAAACCCTATCCCCGCCATCAGGCAGAAATACCTGGCAACGGAATGGCCGCCCTCCCCTGTCTCGATCTTTCCAAGGGAAACCTTTCGGGGAAGACCGTTCACCGCCCTTTCCAGTGCCCCTGCGACATTCTCGGGAATCCCCAGTTCCTTCGCCAGGACGTTCGTCGTCCCCATGGGGAGTATGGCCAGAGGGGTCCCGGAGAAGACGATGCCATTCATCACTTCGTTGATCGTCCCGTCCCCACCCAGCGCTATAATCAGATCAGGTTTTTTCTCCAGACACTCTCGGGCGATCTCTGCAGCGTGGCCGCTCTTCTCGGTCAAAAGCACTTCGGAAAGAAACCCTTTCCTTTCGAGAAACGCCTGCGCGCGCCCGATCTTTCCGGTCGAGGCCCTTCGGGCGGCAGGGTTACATATTAGAATTGATGATTTCATCTATCGACAGCGTCCCGTTACATTTTTCCACCTTTTCGATCAGTACGGGCGAATTTTCGAGGAACTCCACGATCCCGCCTACGTCCGAACCTTCTTCGACAAAAAATACCCTGCCGCCACGCCTGCTCCCCTTCCTCTTTATGCGGGGAATCCTAATGTACCCGAATTTTCGTGATGCCACATAGCCGGTTGTATAATCGGGATCGTCGGAAATGCATACTTCAGCCGTTATGGCACGGCAGTCCGCCACCTTCGAGGCGAGGACCAGCGCCTCTTTGACCGTCGGCGTATCGATGCCCTGTTTGGCAAGTCTCCGGGATAACTTCCTCATCGCGTCCCCTGTGATCCCCAGCTTGGATGCGCGAATGCCCCTCTTCCTGTCCGGTTCGAGCCTTCTTCCAGAAACTGCGGAAACGAGCGAAGCCCCGCGCATCTCGCCGGTCGCCAGCACCCTCCCGGCAGTTCGGACAGCCGCAGCGGTGACCCCGGCCTCCGCCAAAATGCGTCCTATAATCCCTTCAGCATCCGACGGAGATTTGCATTTTACGGTCGTTACGGGAAGGGCACTGATCATCCTGGGTTTCCGTCCGATTCTTTCGATAGTCACAACAATCGTGTCAGGCGCCCCCTTTGGATGATTCAACGCCCTTGTTACATAACGTTCAACCACCCTTTGGCTCTCAGAGGCTTCGTATATCCCTTCGGCGCCGGAAATATGGATGTCCCCGGCATGCCGGCCTTTCCCCGTTCGTGATGCCCTCATCCTGATGTTCAGCATCTTCATCCACGCTTGTCGCACGGTTCAGCCGTATCCGGAAACGTCAGAAAGTCGAGTTTACTCATCGTGTCTGAGGCCGTGTCTTTCAATGAGTTTGAGATCGTCTTCGAAATTTCTTCCGGTAGTTGTAAGATAATTGCCCGTTAAGAGGCCGTCGGCGCCGGCAAAAAAAATAAAGGAATGGAAATCGCCGAGGGTCTGCATGCGGCCCCCGCAGACCCTTATCTCCTTATCGGGGAGGATAAACCGGTAAAGGCTTATTATCTTCAATGCCTCGAAAGGCTCAAGCGGTTTCATCGATTCCAGTTTTGTTCCCTCAAGAGGCATAAGAAAGTTTATGGGGACTGAGTCCGGCCCGCTCACGCGCAGCGCGAACGCCATATCGACCCTGTCTTCCCAATCCTCTCCGAGTCCGAAGATACCCCCGGAACATAGCGAAAGGCCGGCGGCTTTAGCGGCATCGATAGTCTTCATCTTGTCCCGATAGGTGTGGGTAGTGCAAATTTTGGGAAAAAACCTCTCGGAGGTCTCAAGGTTATGGTGATAGCGCTCAAGCCCCGAATCCTTGAGCATCTCAAGTTCCTCCTGTGATAAGAGGCCGAGAGTGGCACAGGGCAGCAGGCCTATGGACCTGACCTGCCGGACGACGGCCGCAATTTGGTCGAGGTCCCGGCCGGATACTTTCCTCCCGCTCGTCACGATACAGAAACGTCGCGCACCGCCCGCCCTTGCCTCCCGTGCTTTTTCGAGGATCATCTCCTCTGCAAGGAGCGGGAAGTGAGCGATGTTCGCGGAACTCCGCGATGACTGTGCAC